>DAOVGD010000042.1 GCA_030672555.1 Desulfobacterales bacterium | reverse complement strand
GGACCCGGTTATGGCCAGGTGGCTTGAAGAAAATATATCGGAACGGTAGTTTTAAGAAATAGAGGCGGCGACTACTCTGTTCCTTAGCCTTCCGATCCCCTCCACCACCACTTCAATGGTATCGCCTACCGCCATGGAGCCGACCCCAAAGGGTGTTCCAGTGGCAATAACATCTCCGGGCAGGAGCGTCATAACCTGTGAGATGAACGAAACCAATCGGGCTACCGGAAAAACTAAGTCGATAGTATTACCAGACTGCCTTAGCTCTCCGTTCAGATGGGACTCGACCTTTACCCTGCGGGGATCGAGTTCGGTCTCAATACATGGGCCTATAGGTGCAAAGGTGTCGAAGCACTTGGAACGCGTAAATTGTATGTCCTTTTTTTGAAGGTCCCGAGCAGTAACATCATTAATACAGGTATAACCGAAGATATAGTCCTCAGCATCGCTCTCCTTAATATTCTTTGCCCTCTTTCCAATTACAACGGCCAGCTCCGCCTCATAATCGACTCGCTGTGACATAGGCGGATAACATATATCTTCTCCAGGTCCTATCACAGCCGTAGACGGTTTTAGAAAGAGCATCGGTTCATCGGGAAGCTCCATGCCGAGTTCTTGTGCGTGTGAACGATAATTAAGCCCAATTGCCACTATCTTGCTCGGCTTGCATGGGGAAAGTAGTGTCACTTCATCGAGCTTATGTGTCTCATCCGTCAGATCGTATTGGAAAAAGACGTCTCCTTTGAGTTCAGTAATGGTATCACTTTCCGCCACACCATATCTTACTTTATTCCCTGAAGCAAACCGGCAAAATTTCACGTTCCCCACACTCCCTCAATAATTGACCCACAATTCGGACATTTCCCATCGGCAATGATATTTCGGGAGATTTGAAATCCGAATCGTTCTATCAAGGTTGCTCCACAATTGTAGCATATTGTATTTTCACCAATATCTCCGGGCAAATTCCCCGCGTAAACATATCGGAGCCCAGCATCCAAACCAATCTTGCATGCTTTGTGGATTAGTTCCGGGGGGGTACCCGGCCTGTCTAAAAGCTTATAGGTAGGATAAAACCGGCTGACATGCCAGGGGGTTTCCGGCCCGAGCGACTCTACAATGAATGCAGCAAGTTCTTTTAATAATACTTCATCATCGTTTAGGCCTGGAATCAAAAGGGTAGTTACTTCCAAATGGATATTCAAGGCCTTCATATGCTTCAATGTTTCAAGCACCGGTTTTAGGCTTGCGCCGCAAATCTTCTTGTAAAATTTGTTATCAAAGGCCTTTAAATCAACATTCGCGGCGTGCAAGTATGGATGAATCGTGTCAAGGGCCTCTATGGTCATATAGCCATTGGAGACAAAGACATTCTTTAGCCCTTTTTCAGTGGCAAGGACTGCGGTATCATAGGCAAATTCAAAGAATATGGTCGGCTCTGTATACGTATATGAAATAGTCTTGCATCCGCTGGCAAGAGCTGCTTCCACTACTGCACGCGGGCTCCTTGTATCCCCCAAAACGATACCACGGTCGTGAGGCATCTGAGATATGTCCGCATTCTGGCAAAAGAGGCAGCGAAAGTTGCATCCTACCGTGGCTATAGAGTATGAAAGAGAGCTCGGATAAAAGTGAAAGAGGGGTTTCTTTTCAATTGGATCTACGTGTTGGGCGACCAATTTCCCGTATACCAGGCTCATTAAAACCCCGCTCTGATTTTCACGAACTCCGCAGATACCACGCTTCCCGTCTTGAATTGTACAGCGGTGGTTACAAAGGTTGCAATGTACTTCGTTGCCCTTCAACTTTTTATAGAGTACAGCCTCTTTCATAGCTTCATTTCTCCAGATGGTTCGATCCGGTCTCTGATTACCCCTGTTGCCATATCTCTTCTTTTTTTTGAATAATTGAGCATAACTTCAATATTTTTAGTCTGATACGTAGGGATCAGTTTAATGATCATCCCGATAAAGGTTCCAAAAGGAGACCTCTGTACAGGAGCCCATCGCTCCAATTTTTTCGTATAAGACCAAAACCTGGCAGGGAATAGAGGGACGGTCCTCCACGAAATAGGCGCCTCACCCACCACTGATCGCACCTGTCGCTGAAGTCCCCACACGCTAAAAAAACATGCTTTGTTATAAATCGTCTCCGTAAAAATTCCTCTGATTCTTCTTTCTATGCCTTGCAACGCGCAACAGTTTAATACCCCTAAAAAGACCCTGTCACTTGCAACCCTGCACGCCTCCTCAATCACCTTAGCCGGATTTTCTGTAAATTCAAGTACAGTTATCAATGTAGCAATGTCAAAGGCATTATCCTCGAATGGGAGGTCTTCAGCAACGCCGCGTCGGATTTCAGCCCGGTGTCCTAATTTTCGTCTGGCAATATCGAGCATGTAGGGTGAAGGATCAAGGCCGGTTACATATAACCCCATGTCAGCAAAAAATTTAAGATGGCTCCCTGTGCCGCATCCAATGTCAAGAAGGCGTTCATTTGGCTGGGGAGATAAGAGCTTTACAATCAGCTCATTTTCCAGCTCAAAGACAAACTTGTTCTTTGGGTCCTCAAACCATTTATCATAATCTTGTGCGGTCTTGAAATCAAAGGTGTAGTTCATGTCAGTATATTGGACATGTCATTAAATTATTAGGACACGGATTCTCACAGATAAACACAGATCGGGATATTAAATCAATTTTACCAGATGAATATAATTTCTGAAATATCTAATCCAAAAAAAAGAATTTAGCAAGCGGAAAGCTATCTATTAAAATCGCTTGACATTGTCCTCGGCTGCCCCTATAAATTTTTTATAAATTATAGTAAATTTCTACTTTGGATGGAGATGAACTCGCAACCCGTAACTGTATGTATCTGTGAAAATCTGTGTCCCAACTAAAATTCGTTTTTCTTAATCTGACTTATTCTGGAGGCAACTCACATGGCCAGTATTAATAAAGTAATCCTTATAGGAAATCTCGGAAGGGATCCTGAAATTCGTTATACAGCAAGCGGGACTGCTGTAGCAAACTTTACCGTTGCAACCACTGAAAACTGGACCAACAAGGACGGTGCAAAAGAAACACGTACTGAATGGCACCGTATCGTTGCTTGGGGACGTCTTGGAGAAATCTGTGGGGAATACCTTTCCAAAGGAAAGAGTGTATATATTGAAGGCCGTATCCAGACAAGAGAATGGGAAGATAAAGAAGGTAATAAAAGACAGACTACAGAAATTGTTGCTTATCAGATGCAAATGTTAGGAGGAAAAGGGTATACAGAATCCATATCCGAAGAGCCGCCATCAGTAGTAACCAACAATGATACAAAGACCGAAATTGAACAAGATGATATCCCGTTTTAAGCTTTCAAAAAATTAGTCCTTCTTTTCACTTTCCAGCTTTGTTGTGTCCTCTTCATCTGGTTTGTCTTTCACCTCTTTTGTCGCCTTTTTGAAATTTTTGATTCCCTTGCCAATCCCGCTTCCAATCTCTGGGAGTTTCCCTGCTCCAAATATAACAAGGATAATGATCAAAATTATAATCAATTCCGGCATACCAATACCAAACATGCGGACGTACCTCCTGATT
>DAOVGD010000092.1 GCA_030672555.1 Desulfobacterales bacterium | reverse complement strand
ATTATCGCATCGGCCATTTCCGGACTTGATCTCCATGATATTGCCCGGGCTGCAAAGACTTACAGCGTGCGATCATTTGCTGTGGTAACTCCCTTGAAAGATCAACAGGAGTTGGCCAAAAGAATCGTGGCACATTGGACGAATGGCTTTGGTGCTACCTATAATCCGAACCGTAAAGAAGCTCTTGCCTTGGTCCGAGTTAAGAACTCGCTGCAGGACGTTATTGACGATATAGCGAATTCTGGTCAAGGGGAACCAAAGACGGTGATTACCGATGCCAAGCCGCACCCAAACGGAATAGGATATAAGACCTTAGCTCAAATGTTTGAGGATGGGGCTCCATATCTTCTTCTTTTTGGAACCGCTTGGGGATTAACGACCGAATTTATTGATAAGGCCGATTATATACTGTCACCTATTGTCGGAAAAGGGAGTTATAATCACCTTTCCGTTCGATCTGCGGCCGCGATCATATTAGATAGACTGCTGTGGGGAAATCATCAAATTTGAGAATATTTATCTGAAAATCTATAGGCTTTCAGGAGGATAAGTAGATAAAATGAGCAAGATTCTTCAACAATTTGAAAAGGAACAGATGCGTGTTGATCTTCCGGCCTTCAGGCCCGGCGATACAGTAAATGTCTCTGTCCGGATTAAAGAGGGAGATAAAGAGAGGATACAGGTCTTCAAAGGAGTTGTAATCAAGAAAAGGAAAGGACTGGCGAACGCCTCTTTGACCGTCAGGAAGATCTCCTACGGCATTGGTGTAGAACGCGTTTTCCCGTTGCACTCTCCATACATTGAAAAAATTGAAGTGGTGAGCCGAGGGCGTGTTCGTCGCTCCAGGCTCTATTATTTAAGAGCGCTGAAAGGAAAGGCAGCTCGCATCAAAGAGCGTAGATTTAAATAGTGGGGATAGACTGGCGGCGATTTGAAAATAACGCGCGCTGTGCCGGCTACAAAATGATTGCCGGTATTGACGAGGCCGGCAGAGGGCCACTTGCCGGCCCTGTGGTGGCTGCGGCAGTTATTTTTCCTGAGGTAACATACATATCCGGTATCAATGACTCCAAAAAACTAACCCCTGCTAAAAGAGAAAATCTCTACGATCAAATATACGAAAATGCGATTTCAATAGGCCTTGGAATAATTGATTCTGCCGAAATTGACAAAATAAATATCTTGCAGGCTTCGCTTTTGTCGATGCGAATTGCTGTCGCCAACCTCTTTCCACGACCTGATTATCTCTTAATTGACGGCACTTTTACCATACGCTCTCAGATTCCCCAGAAGGCGATAAAAAAGGGGGACAGTCAAAGCCTATCCATTGCAGCCGCCTCTATTATCGCCAAAGTAAGCCGTGACCGTATCATGAAACGGTACGGTGAAGATTTTCCGGAATATGGGTTCCATAAGCACAAGGGTTACGGAACCCGGATGCACCTTGAGGCCATTCGTACGTTAGGACCTACCCTTATTCATAGAAAAACATTTCGAGGAGTTAAATAGTGTCTATCTGTTCCTTGGCCGCAAGTGGAGGGTGAAATAAGAAAGGGCGGGGTGTTCTATGTATAACATAATTTCAGAAGAGACCTATCCTGATGGGACAATTATTATGGAAGAAGGGAGTTCAGGAGATTGGATCTACACTATTCTATCAGGCACGGTCGAGATTTTCAAAATAATTAACGGTCGTAAGGTTGTTGTAGATGTGTTGGAAAAAGGGGATCTTATGGGCGAGACCGGTTTTCTTACTCCAATGAAGCGTACCGCCTCAG
This sequence comes from Desulfobacterales bacterium, assembly GCA_030672555.1. Classification (GTDB taxonomy): domain Bacteria; phylum Desulfobacterota; class Desulfobacteria; order Desulfobacterales. Next base: position 20,639 of record DAOVGD010000092.1, on the reverse strand, counting down.
CACGCGCTGTAGGAGAAGTAAGGGTGGGGGTTATAGATAGAGACTTCTTAGATGAAGAATTCAACAGACTTTCCGGGGACTTCAAGAAAATATTGGTTACTCTTGCCACACGCCTAATGAAAACTACCGAGGAGGTCTGTAATTTCATTGATAGACACAGGGATCATCGGCTGACCCTCGGTTTAAAGATAGCATTTAAGATCCGTGAGTCTTTTATAAAAGCGAAGTTAGACAACATAAGCAGTAGAGGACTCTTTGTGCGAACTAATGAACCGTTGGACAAGGGGGAACAGTTCCTTTTTAGACTTGAAGTTCCCGGCACTCCCGATCCTATTAAGGGAGCCTGTGACGTTATATGGTCCAGAAGGTCATCCGATAGTCCTAAAACTAGACCGAATGGAATGGGGTGTAAGTTTATAAAGATGAGTCGGAAAGATCAGATGGCATTAAAGACCTTTCTTAGCCAATTAGCAAAAGGGGAATCTGTTTTTCTTCCCCGCGCTTGACATCCCCACCATAAGACCCGTTAGACAGGGAAATATAATGAAAAATTATCGTAAAGAACTCTGGTTCAACGTGCCTACAAGACGGGCCTTCATCAATATCACTCCTCAAGTTGAGGAGTGCTTGAGGGAAAGTGGTATCCGAGAAGGTTTAGTACTCTGCAACGCGATGCACATCACCGCATCCGTTTTCATTAATGACGATGAATCCGGTCTGCATCATGATTATGATGTTTGGCTTGAGAAACTGGCCCCTCATGAGCCTGTTTCCCGGTACCGCCACAATGTGGGTGAGGATAATGCTGATGCCCATATGAAGCGGCAGATTATGGGGCGAGAGGTAGTCGTTGCTATTACAGAGGGGAAATTGGATTTTGGCACGTGGGAGCAGATCTTTTACGGCGAGTTCGACGGAAGGCGCAAGAAGAGGGTGCTGGTTAAGATCATTGGTGAGTAAGCTCTCTCCTTGCCTATGGCCTTTCAGTTGCCCGAACTTTTTGAGAAATCGCTAATCAGGCACCATTCCAATTAGAATGATTACCTTTAATCCCACCGTCAACTATCCGATAAGAACATAAAAGGCTTATACGAATTGTACAGCACCGGTGACTACTCAGGTTTGTCAGGTTCAGGGTTCACGGTTGCTCGCTTCACATTTACAAGGCAGCATAGAGTTTCCTCTCTTTCATCAGTTTGACCTTGAACCGTGAACCCCTGAACTTTGAACATGAGCAGTTACCAAAAAAGGAGCACCACCACCGATGCCCATGCAGCCCAAAATCTCTCTGAAGGGAATCGATGAAGCGATTGAAAATTTTCCCAGGACAAAGAGAGAAAACTTAAAATATAAGCTCATCACGACAATAAGGGTATATTACCAAGAAGATAGCGATATTAAAAAAATAAAGAGTATCCCTCCTGACGATCTTATTAAAATCCTGTGGGACACGGGGGATGATCCTGCCGAGATCAAGGAAAAGAAAAAAAACTTCAGTAATCTTAAGTCCACTCTGAATCGTGATCTTCGCGACATGTTCAATCACGGAAAAAACCCTGAAGGCGTCAAGATCGGACGTAACAATGTCTTTGTTATGTCTGATGAGATGAAGGATCAAATTATCAAAAAATTTGATCTACATATCAAATCGATTGAGGTAAGGGTACCCGACGCTGACGATGAACAGAAGGAGGAAGAGGATGATATCCTCCAAGACATTACAGAGCCGGTTGACAAAGAGCTTATCAAAGAAAAGCTCAGGGAACTGATCGAAACGGTAAAAACGGAAAAGTTGATATGGGAAGCGGATGATATCGCACAAGAGATCGAGGAGCTTATAAGATCTCTAAAGGCCGATATAAAAAAAGAACGGGAAAAAGAAGATGATCTACAGGATATTATAGAGTCCATAGACAAGGAACTTATAGACCAAAAACTGCAAGAGTTATTGGAAAAGCTAAAGGATGAAAAACTCCTTGTAGAGGCTGAGGATATCGTTAAAGAACTTGAGAATATCATAAAAAATATAGAATCCGACAATGAGTGTAATGTTAAAGCAGAGCTTTTTGATACCCGGGTTCTTATACCTAAGGGGGTATATATAGTAGGCAATGAAGACTTCAGGCGCGATGAACAGCCGGAAAAGAGGGTTGAATTAGATGCATTTTATATAGACCAATACCCCGTAACAAACTCTCAGTTCATGATTTTTGCAAAAGAGACCGGCTATAAGACCAGTGCTGAAAGACACGGAAGTGGAGAGGTTTGTCTGGGAAAATATCAAAGGATCGAGGACCCCAAAACCGGTCTTACTACCCTAAGATATAATAATGGTAACACGTTCAAAACAGTAGAAGGTGCCTGCTGGATGCATCCATTTGGCCCAGAGAGCTCCATTCAGGATAAGTTGGATCATCCGGTGGTTCAGATAAGCTTAGAGGATGCACTATCTTTTGCAGAATGGTCGGGGAAAAGGCTGGTTACAGAATTTGAATGGGAAGCAGCGGCAAGGGGGAGTGACGGGAGGTTATTCCCTTGGGGAACCGACTGGAAAACAGAATCTTGTAATCATGACGAAAGCACGATTAGTGACACAACACCTGTCAACCAGTATGCTGAATTGGGTAAAAGTCCTTTTGAGGTGTACGATATGGCGGGAAATATCTTTGAATGGACAAGCACCAATTACAATGATCCCTTCACCAAGCATGCACCCAACAATTATTACGTAATTAAAGGGGGAAGCTGGGCCACGCAAGGGATCCTGACGGCAGCCAAGCGTCTCATGAAGTATGCTCAGTCCTGGTCGAACACGATCGGGTTTCGATGTGCAAAGGACAGCAATCCATAACTCTGAACTTGAGAGTTGATAGCTTAGAATCTCAGTCTGTAACCAACAAATAGGACGTCATCCGACATTTTCCAATCTCTGTGATCGTCAAAATGGACTTTGATATGTCTGTATCCGACAAGAATGGCTGCGTTCTCTAAAATACGGAAGCCGAGGGTGGTTCTTACGTCTATATATCTCTCCGATTCCTCAAAACAAAGAGAATCAGGAGCCGCACATACAATTGCTGAAACCTCAAGAGGTATGGCAGAAACAGTTTCAGGAATGTCATATACTGCTGAAAGGAGAAAGCTTATTGCCAACAGATCACCATCTTTATGATCCTCGTCTACTTCTCCCCACACACCTTTAAAGCCCAAATCACATCTTAGTCCGGGAGTGAATACTTCATTACCGACGGCTATATTCCCACTGACTATCTTGTAGTCGTCATCATCATAAATAGCGCTAATGCCGGTTGTCAAAGAACCTTGCTCAATAGGCATCGTGGCATCAAACTTAGCTTCTAAAAACGACTCGCTTACATTGATCTCAGCATGATAGGTGTTTGCAAAGGAAATACCTGGTGTGATTATCGTGACTACGATGATAAGGATAATCGATTCTATAACCTTCTTCATGTTTGCCATATTCTCCTCCTCTTGTGAGACCTTTACAGAACTCCTTTGCACTTATTCACATTAACATTTATATCAAGGGCTCATTAACCCTTTGAATATTCATGCACTTTCCTGTGGACTCATCGATATCGACCACAACACCCTGCATGTACAGATTCTTCTTCGCCACCTTAAAGGATATGGGGCGCTGCGTTAAAAACCTCTTGATTATAATCTCCTTGTCAATTCCTATAACCGAATCCATAGGGCCTGTCATTCCCGCATCAGTAATATAGGCGGTGCCTCCCGGCAATATCTTTTCGTCTGCAGTTTGAATGTGAGTATGTGTCCCAAATACTGCGCTTACCCGCCCATCCAGAAACCATCCTAACGCTACTTTTTCCGAAGTCGACTCGGCATGAAAGTCAACCACAATTAGTTTGGTCTTTTCACGAACCTGGTCGAGCAAAGATTCTGCTGTTTTAAACGGACACTCCAGCGACCTCATAAAGGTCCTCCCTTCCAAGTTGATCACACATAGGGAAGGTCCGCCACGAGTATTCATAATAGTCATTCCCTTCCCCGGTGCACCTCCAGGATAGTTCGCAGGACGGAGAATATCATCGCGAGTTTCTAAAAAAGGAATGATGTCTTTTTTTCTCCAAATATGATTACCAGAAGTAATTATATCTATGCCCACGCCAAAAAATTCTTTTGCAATGGCCGGGGTGATTCCCATACCTCCGGCAGCATTTTCTCCATTGGCAATAACGACATCTATCTGAAATTTATCAACAACAAGATCAAGAAGGTTCTCTATTATCTTTCTGCCCGGCTTGCCTACTATGTCGCCAATAAAGAGTAATTTCATTTGGCATACTCGACGGACCTGGTCTCACGAATAACAGTCACCTTGATCTGGCCGGGATAGGTCATTGTTTCTTCGATCTTTTTAGCTATATCCCTACTAATCAATGTTGCATCTTCATCTGATATGTGATCGCTCTCTACCAGTATTCGAAGTTCCCTGCCTGCTTGAATGGCATACGACTTTTTGACCCCTTTAAATGAGTCGGCAATCTGTTCCAGTCCTTCTAAGCGCTTTACATAGGTCTCCAGCATCTCCCGTCTCGCCCCTGGACGGGCGCCGGAGAGAGCATCAGATGCCTGTACCAGCACTGCCAAGACCGACGCAGGTGGGACATCCTCATGGTGTGCTTCAATAGCATGAACTACCCGGGGAGATTCTCCATATTTTTTGGCCAATTTCGCCCCGATAATCGCATGGGACCCATCTACTTCATGATCAACAGCCTTGCCGATATCATGGAGCAAACCGGCACGTCGCGCTTGTTTTACGTTCAGCCCGAGTTCGGCGGCCATAATACCGGCTAAAAATCCGACCTCTATTGAATGCTGCAATACATTCTGAGCATAACTGGTTCTGAATTTCAGCTTGCCAAGCAGATAAATTAATTCCGAATGTATTCCATGGACTCCCAAGTCAAAGGCCGCCTGTTCACCAGCCTCTCGAAGTGTGACATCAAGCTCTTTACTGACCTCCTTTACTACATCCTCAATCCGGGCAGGGTGGATCCTTCCATCTATTATCAAACGTTCGAGCGACAATCGTGCCACCTCACGTCGCACAGGATTAAACCCGGAAAGGATCACTGCCTCGGGCGTATCGTCTATTATAAGGTCTATACCTGTGGCTGCCTCAATCGCGCGGATATTACGCCCTTCCCTTCCTATAATACGGCCTTTCATCTCTTCGTTGGGAAGGTTAACCACCGATACGGTCTTTTCTGCCACATAATCTCCTGCATATCGCTGAATGGCAGTAGCAATAATCTCTTTTGATTTTTTGTCGGCTGTTTCGCGGGCTTCGCCTTCTATCTGTTTAATTAATTTGGCTGCCTCAAAACGTGCCTCGCTTTCCATTGTTTTAATCAACAGCTCTTTTGCTTGCGCCGCAGAAACACCTGATATTTCTTCCAATTTTGCTTTTTCAGTCTCGACCAGGGAATCATACTCTTTCTTTTTCTCCTGCACTCCGGCCTCTTTTCGAAGTAATTCACGTTCTTTTTTTGAGATCTCATTCTCTTTTCGTCCCAAGGCGTCTATCTTCCGATCGAGATGTTCTCCTTTTTGGGAAAATCGTCTTTGTTGCTTATTTAACTCATTTTTTTGTTCTTTTACCTCCTCTTCAAGCTCCTTCTTCATTTGATAAAGCTCGTCTTTAGCCTGAAGACGAGCCTCACGTGCCATAGTTTCAGCCGTTTTGCCGGCTTCGTTCAATATCTTTTTTGCCTCGAGTTCAGTAGATCTTATCTTGTCAACATCCAACTTATTCCGAACCCAAAAGGCTAAAAGAAACGCACCAATGAAAACTATCACGCACAACATAATAACATAGGTACTGTTCATGGGCGTACACCCCCTTTCATATGCAATAACAAATATGTGCCCCCATCCTACCTATTAAAAGTAGGAACAGAGCAGCACAAGAAATCTTATGTCTTGCAAGGGCCGCAAGCATTCTATTTAAAAAAGGCATATGGATGGAATCAAAGAGAGACCCTTGCAAAAACATGACATTTTTTCTCGGGCACTCCCGCTTATAGCGGGACGCTTGTAGCGAAATTAAACAGAAAAATGGCAGCCTTGCAAAGGGTTCAAAGCGAGAATGTCAGTGGCGTGGGAGGAAGATATTTATAATAAAGACAACAAAACAGTTACCACAAAAAGTTTGACCTAATGCCAAAAGTTACTAATCATAATATAATATCAAATACTTGTCTCATAAACCATTATCCCGCAAGTTGCGGTTGGAAAGGTGTTAGTAAACAGGCCAGAAGATCTTTTCATAAAATATCCATAGGTTCCTGAAAATATTGTCCGAATCATTATATATTTACCATTACTCACTCAAAAACATTCAACAGGATCTTTGCAAAACTCCCCTTTGAGACCTTTGGGAGTAAGGCTTCCTTCGTGCCCGTAATAATATCCTGTTTTGCAAAAGTCTCTCAACATGAGACCTTTGAAAAACGTGAGATTTTTTCGTCAGGGAAGGCGAAAAAATCTCACGTTTTTCAGAGATTCGGTATACGCCGTTTATACAATATAAAAGCCCCCACCTTGTGCCGTTTCAGCAGTCTTTTTTGAACCTGTAACTCATACAAGTGGGCATCTTATTGCTTTTTTAGGCTTTTCCGTAAATTCGGAACATGCACACCAAAGCAAGAGAAGATTCCCATACAAAAAAGTGTTGGCTCAAAAAATTACCTGCCAATAACGAACACCGCAGGGGCAAGTTAGCCTAAAAACTCCCAGTTTGGGACCTTTGCACAAAGGTCTCAGTCTTGTCTATCAAGAGCTGGGATCGGTTTGCAATATCTTCGATTAAATCGCTATGTTTCTGTTGTATCTCTAAAAAATCGTTGGCAATATCTAATATAACCAAGACAATTATATCTAATTTACTATGATGTCGCGATATTTTATCTATCGCCCCAACCTTTTCCTCCACATATTCAGCAACAGCCTTTGCCTGGGAGGCGTTAAGCTCTGTTTTAAAGGCGTAGACTTGTCCCAACAGCTTTATTTCGATAACCGAATCCAATGAACTTTATTTAATAGTTCGAAGCAGATGGCACATCTTCCAATTTAAGTAATACACTATCTATCTTGCCCCGAATAGTCATCCTTTCTTCTATGAGGCGTTTATTTTCACTATCTTTTTCGTTCGCTATTTTTTCTGTTTCAGCAAGCTGAGCAGCAAGTTTAGCCTTTTCTTCTTCCAATGCTTGACACACCTTAATAAGCTGAGACACTTTCTCTTCAAGTGTTTTGAATTGTTCCCAAATTATATCCTCACTCACAAATCCAACTCCAGACGGCAAAGTATTTTATATAAATTAATCATATAATTTAGTACCTATAAAAGTCAAGGAGATTTTAAATAGGGGCGGGCGCGTCACTCGACCGTAACGCTCTTAGCCAGATTTCTTGGCTGGTCAACGTCGGTCCCTCGCAGGACGGCAATGTGATAGGCAAGAAGTTGAAGGGGAATAGTAAGGATGACAGGCATTAATGGAGTCGAAAGCTTGGGTACTGTTAAAATATCATGCGCCTTCTTGCTGACCGCTGTGTCGTCTTCCTCACACAATGCTATTACACGCCCACCTCTGGCAAGCACTTCTTCAATATTTCCCATAACTTTTTCATACGTCTTTCCCTTAACCGACAATATCACTACCGGCATACTTTCGTCAATCAGGGCGATTGGCCCATGTTTCATCTCGCCGGCAGGGTATCCCTCAGCATGAATATAAGAGATCTCTTTCAGTTTTAATGCTCCTTCGAGTGCAATTGGATAATATATCCCCCTGCCTAAATATAAAAAATCCTGGGCGTTGGCATACCTTTTGGCAATCTTCTTGATAGCGTTGTCCTTCTTCAACCCCTGTTCCAATAAATGAGGAAGATGTATAAGGTCGTCAATCATCTTACAAGCTGTCTCCTTTGAGATCTGACCACGCATCCTCCCCATGTAAATGGCAAGCATATAAAGCGCTACCAATTGAGTGGTAAAGGCCTTAGTAGATGCAACCCCTATCTCAGGCCCGGCATGGGTATAAATGATCCCGTCTGCCATTCGAACTATGCTGCTCCCCACAACATTGCAAATAGCAAGAAGGTGCGCCCCTTTTGCCCCCGCTTCCTTCATGGCAGCCAGGGTATCTGCTGTTTCACCGGACTGAGAGATTCCTATTACAAGAACGTTCTTATCTATAATGGGGTCACGATATCTGAATTCTGAACCAAGATCTACCTCAACTGGTATCCGGCAACATTCTTCGATAAGAAACTTCCCTATCAGGCCGGCATGCCACGACGTGCCGCAAGCCACGATAGCTATTTTTTTGATCTGCTTTAATGTCTCTTTTGATAAGTTTATATCTTCAAACCAGACCTCACCTTCAGACGGAAGGAGACGACCGCGAAAGGTGTCGATAATCGCACGTGGCTGCTCAAATATCTCCTTCAACATGAAGTGCTTGTATCCCCCTTTTTCAGCCATCACCGGAGACCAGTCTATTCTGCTTACAGGCCTTTCAATACGGTTGCCTTTTTGATCGGTAATCTTGATTCCTTTTCTCGCAAGAATCGCTATGTCACCGTCTTCCAAAAATGTTATTCGATTCGTGTGGTTCAGGATGGCGGGAATATCCGAGGCCACAAAAAAATCACCGTCTTCTTCTCCCCCCAGTATCAGAGGGCTTTCTTTCCTCGCCGCTATTAAACAATCGGCCTCTTTCTCATTCAATACCAGGATCGAATAGGAACCCTCAAGTAATTGAACAGCTTCCATGACCGCGTCTTCAAAATTTTTCCCTTCCTTGAGTTTTTCATCTATCAAGTGGGCAATCACTTCGCTGTCGGTTTCCGAAGAAAAGGAGCGTCCCTTAGCCGTGAGCTCTTTTTTTAGTGTAAGGTAATTTTCGATAATACCGTTGTGGACAACAACAATAGATCCTGCCACATGAGGATGGGCATTGATATCCGAAGGTTTTCCATGTGTGGCCCAACGTGTATGTCCCAAGCCGATCGATCCTGACAGAGGAGTTTCTCGAAGGCGTTTTTCCAATTCAACGATCTTTCCTGCACACCGGCAAACAGCCAATTTAGACCCTTGAATAACAGCGATCCCGGCTGAATCGTACCCTCTATATTCTAATCTTTTCAGTCCGTCCAATATAATCGGAACAGAATCCTGACTTCCGACGTACCCTACAATTCCACACATGGTTTTTCTCCTGTCTGATAGAATAACATAGGACGCAGATTTTCGCAACTCACTTCCTCTTCCTCAAATTCTTCTGCCGCACACGCCCGATACCGATGTGTCCGTCCGGCACGTCCTTGGTAATGGTCGAACCTGCTCCTATCAGCGACTCTTTTCCGATTGTAACAGGAGCAACCAACGCGGTGTTGCTGCCGATGAATGCGCCATCGTCAATGATGGTTTTGTGCTTCTTCTTTCCATCGTAATTACACGTAATTGTTCCGGCGCCGATATTTACCTTCTTCCCAATGTCGCTGTCGCCAATGTAGGTCAGGTGGTTGACCTTGGAACCTTCACCTATAAAGGATTTCTTTACTTCCACGAAGTTTCCGATCTTTGCCGATGGAGCGATATCCGCTCCCGGGCGCAGGTGCGCAAATGGCCCGATACTAGTATTTTCCGCAATGACACTCTCTTCAATAACCGATGAGGTCCGGATGGTGACACAATCTGAAATGGTACTATCTGCAATAAAACAATTCGGCTCTATTATACATTCTTCGCCTATTTTTGTGTTGCCCAACAAATAGTTGTTCGGATAAATTATCGTGTCTCGCCCTAATGAGACAGTTCTATCTATGACAACAGAGTCCGGGTTCAGTATTGTAACTCCCTCTAACATCCAATGTTCCGTAATAAGTTTCCTTATTGACGATTCTGCCCAGGCCAAATCGACCCTGCTGTTTACGCCAAGGATCTCTTCCGTATCCCCGGCTTCTACCATAATAGCAGGCTTGCCTATTTTGTATGCCATTTCAACCAGGTCCGTCAAATAAAATTCCCCCTGGGCATTGTCTGTTTCCAAACCGCCAAGGAGTTCCTTGATTATTTTTGTCTTTACGCAATAGATTCCCGTATTTATCAAATTAATATCTTTCTCTTCGGACGTAGCATCGGTCTCCTCCACAATCCGAACAACCTTATTTCCATGGTCGGTGATCAGCCTCCCGTATCCAAAGGGATCAGAAATACGTGCCGTAAGGATAGTAGCGGATTGGACTTCGCGGCGATGTTGCTCGACTAATGCGGAAAGCGTCTCAGGTCTCAGCAGTGGCACATCCCCGCACAAGATCACAACATCTTCGGCATCAGCCGGGATTAGATGCATAGCAGACATAACCGCATGACCAGTCCCACGCTGCTCTTTTTGAAGTGCGAATTTGAGACCGGGATATCGGCTCAAATACTCCTGTACATCTTCCGCTTGATATCCTACCACCACAATGATCGGACTGAAATCTGCTGTGATTGAGGAATTCACAACATAGTCGATCATGGGGACACCTGCAATCTTATGCAGTACTTTGGCCCGCTTTGATTTCATGCGGGTACCCTTCCCTGCTGCCAACAATATTGTCGCTGTATGTTTCATTGTCCTTCCAAACTTGATGACCTTCTTTTCGTCACTTTCCCCCAAAACATAAAAGGCAGGTCGTATGACCTGCCTTTTTAAAATATAATAATCGAACAAAAAACCCTAACTAAAATTACCCTCTTTCGGCAACGCGCAATCTTGCCATAGCGCGTTCAAGAGCAGCACGAGCACGGGTATGGTTAATTTCTTCCCTTCTTGCCGCGTCTCTTTGCAATTCCGCAAGGCGCTCCTCAGCGCGTTTCATAGCGGCCCGAGCACGCTCAACATCGACATCACGCCTGCGTTCTGCAGATTCCGCCAGGATAGTGACTTTGTCCGGAAGCGCCTCAGAAAATCCTCCGTTGACAAAGACATATCGCTCTGCTCCGCCCTTATCTTTATAGCGAATAGCCCCGACCTTCAAGGTGGTCAAAAACGGCGTATGGGTGGGCAAGATACAAAATTCTCCGTGAGCCCCCGGAGCCACCACCATGAGAACCTCATCTTTCACTACGTTCTTTTCCGGTGTTACGATTTCCAACAGGAGCTGTTTCTCTGCCATAGAATCACCTAACCTTTACTCTTCTTATTTAGCCGGCCGCAGCCATCTTCTCCGCCTTAGCCAGGACCTCCTCAATGGTGCCTACCATATAGAAGGCCTGTTCCGGGACATCGTCATGTTTACCCTCGGCGATCTCCTTGAAGGCCTTAACCGTCTCTTCCACTTTCACGTAGGCGCCATCAACGCCAGTAAACACGGCTGCAACGTGGAACGGCTGGGACAGGAATCGCTGCATTCTACGCGCGCGTCCGACCGTAAGCTTGTCTTCATCCGAGAGCTCATCCATACCAAGGATAGCGATGATGTCCTGGAGCTCTTTATACTTCTGAAGGATCTGCTGCACCTCGCGCGCTACCTTGTAATGCTCCTCGCCGATAGCGTTGGGGTCAAGGATCCTTGACGTGGAATCGAGCGGATCAACCGCAGGATATATTCCGAGCTCAGCGATCTGACGGGAAAGAACCACGGTACCGTCAAGGTGAGCAAATGTCGTTGCCGGCGCAGGGTCGGTCAAGTCATCGGCCGGGACGTACACACACTGTACCGCGGTGATCGATCCCTTGGTGGTTGACGTGATCCGTTCCTGAAGTTCACCAAGGTCAACAGCCAGTGTCGGCTGATATCCCACAGCAGAGGGCATGCGCCCAAGAAGCGCGGAAACCTCTGAACCAGCCTGGGTGAACCGGAAGATATTGTCGATAAAAATCAACACGTCCTGTCCTTCTTCATCCCTGAAGTACTCTGCCTCTGTGAGACCTGAAAGAGCAACACGAGCGCGGGCGCCCGGGGGCTCCGTCATCTGGCCATAGACCAACGCCGCCTTGGGAAGAACGCCCGAGTCCTTCATCTCATGATAAAGGTCATTTCCTTCTCGAGTTCTTTCACCCACGCCCGCAAACACGGAGATACCACCGTGCTGCATGGCGATGTTGTGAACCATCTCCATCATGATAACAGTCTTGCCCACGCCGGCGCCGCCGAACATCCCCATTTTGCCGCCTCGGGGAAAGGGAACCAGCAGATCTATAACCTTTATCCCTGTCTCAAGCACGTTAACCGAGGTATCCTGTTCGGTAAAGGCAGGGGCCGGCCTGTGAATCGGGAGTTTCTTTTCCTGGCTGACAGGGCCGAGGCCATCAACGGGCTTACCCACAACATTCAATACCCGGCCCAGGGCCGCCTCGCCAACCGGCATCGTGATCGGATTACCCGTGTCCTTCACCGACATCCCTCGAACCAAACCGTCCGTCGTATCCATAGCAATGGTCCGAACAACATTATCCCCCAGATGCTGAGCTACCTCAATCACCAGATTATCCGGTTCATCGCTGATAGTGGGATTACTCACTGTGAGGGCTGTTAAGAGACTCGGAAGCTTGTCCGGATCAAATTCCACATCCACACACGGCCCAACCACCTGTACAATCTTGCCTATATTCTCTGTCGTTCCCATCAAAAGACCTCCTCATATATTCTGTAAACTGAGTTTACTTTATCACTTGAGCGCCTCAGCGCCACCTACGATATCCATCAATTCGGCTGTTACCGCGGCCTGGCGTGCCTTATTGTAAACAAGCGTCAGGCTTGTGATCATATCGTTACAGGCTGTTGTAGCGTTATCCATAGCCATCATCCGGGCGGCATGCTCGCTTGCGGATGTCTCCAGGAGGGCGCTATAAATCTGTATGGAGACATTCCTCGGGAGCAGCTCTTCCATAAGCTCTGCCGCCGATGGCTCACATATATGTTCCGGAAGATATTCTCCCGTTGCCGGGCTCTCTGCTTCCTCTTTCTCTTCGGGCTCCATTGCGGGAATCGGAATGAGCCTCTTTATGGTCGCAACCTGCCTGGCCACGGAAATAAACTCGGAGGATACAACATAGACCTCGTCGGTCGCCTCGCTTAGGAAATCATTGATCACGGCAGCGCCGATGGTCGAGGCTATGTTGAAGCCAAAACGCCCGCCAACCACGCCGATGTGTTCTCTGTTTATGGTTAGCCCTTTTTTCCGGGCAAAATCGCGCCCTTTTTTCCCTGCCGCTATGAAGCGAACCTGTTTCCCCTCAGCGCTCTTCTCCTGAGCAAAATTATTGGCTTCAACGATCAAGTTATTGTTAAAGCTCCCGCACAGTCCGCGATCAGAGCTCATCACTATTATGTCAACCGTCTTCACCTCTTCGCGCTCTACAAGGAGGGGGTTTCCGCCCGATCCTGCCCTTTCGGCCAGACTCCCGAGTACCTCCCCAAATTTTGCGGCGTACGGCCTGAAGTCTTCCATCTTCTGTTGAGCGCTCCGCAGCTTGGAGGCAGCAACCATATTCATGGCCTTTGTGATCTGCTTTGTCTTCTTAACACCTACTATTTTAAGCTGTATATCCTTTAACGTTGCCATAGGTATCGCATCCTTACGTGTTATTCATAGATCACCGGTTATTGGAGAGTAGCCTTGAACTCCTGAGTGTATTCCCCGAATGCCTTTGTCATCGTCTTATCGAGCGAGTCATCAATGGCCTGCTTTTCATCCAGCTCTTTAAAAATCTGCGGGTGTTTCTGTTCGATAAAGGAGTAAAGCCCTTCTTCGTACTTAGCTACCGAATCAAGCGGCAACTCATCAAGGAAGCCGCGCGTTCCGGCATAAAGAATCGATACCTGTTTTTGCATTGAAAGCGGCTGATACTGAGGCTGCTTTAATATCTCCACCAGACGCTGACCACGGGTGAGCTGTTGCTGTGTGGCCTTATCAAGGTCACTGCCAAACGCGGCAAACGCCTCCAACTCACGGAACTGGGCCATGTCAAGCCTCAAGGTACCCGCGACCTGTTTCATCGCCTTTACCTGTGCCGCGCCGCCGACCCGGGATACGGAAAGACCAACATTGATCGACGGGCGAACACCGGAGAAAAAAAGGTTCGGTTCCAGATAGATCTGTCCGTCCGTAATCGAGATAACATTGGTAGGAATAAACGCGGAAACGTCCCCGGCCTGGGTCTCGATAATAGGAAGCGCTGTCAGTGAACCCGCTCCTAATTCATCGTTGAGCTTTGCGGACCTTTCAAGGAGCCGGGAGTGGTTATAGAAGATATCGCCGGGATACGCCTCACGGCCGGGAGGACGGCGGAGTAGCAACGATATCTGGCGATACGCTACAGCCTGTTTGGAAAGATCATCGTAAATGATCAGGGCATGGCGGCCGTTGTCACGGAAATATTCGCCCATGGCGCATCCAGCGAAGGCTCCAACATACTGAAGCGGCGCGGGATCGCTCGCACACGCCGCAATAACGGTCGTATATTCCATAGCGCCGTGTTTTTCGAACACATCCACCACCTGCGCCACAGTCGACTTTTTCTGACCAATGGCAACGTAGATACAGGCCACGTCCTGCCCTTTCTGATTGATGACGGCGTCCACACCAATGGCTGTCTTGCCGATCTGGCGGTCGCCGATGATAAGTTCGCGCTGTCCCCGTCCCACAGGTGTCATTGCATCGATCGCCTTAAGGCCCGTATACATCGGCTCGTGCACTGACTTACGAGCGATAACACCAGGGGCGACCATCTCGATCCTTCTGGTCTCTTTGGCATCGATCGGCCCCTTGCCGTCAATCGGCTCGCCAATACCGGACAGGACTCGACCCATAATCGCGTCTCCAACCGGCACCTGAGCGATACGGCCGGTACGCTTTACCATGTCGCCTTCTTTTATGTGGGTATCTTCGCCCATAATGGCGACACCCACATTGTCCTGCTCAAGGTTGAGGCAAAGGCCCATAATGCCACCCGGAAACTCGAGGAGTTCCATGGCCATGGCATTTTCAACACCATGCACCCTTGCAATACCATCACCTACAGAAAGGACGGTACCGGTCTCGCTCAAATCTACCTTTTTGTCATAATCCTTAATCTGCTCTTTGATAATCTGACTTATCTCTTCGGCTCGAATTTCCATTAGACCTTCTCTCCCCTTTTAAAAATATCTTGTATAGTTACAAGTTGTGCCTTGATACTGCCATCAAAAACCAAATCCCCTATCTTGGCCACCAATCCCCCAATCAACGAAGGATCGGTCTGGGCATCGACAATCACTTTTTTCCCAGTCATCTTTGACAAAGCTTCCTGGATCTTTTCCTGAGCGTCAGATGAAAGCTCCACAGCAGAAGTCACCGTGGCACGCGCAATATTAACAAGTTCATCAGTCAGTTTTTGATAAAACTCGCTAATGTCCTTCAAATACGCTATACGCCCCTTGTCAAATACCAGGGACAGAAAAGAGTTCATCACCTTGGATAAGCTCAGTTCTTCCAGCACTTTCTGCAACACCTTCTTGCGGCTATCAGCGGCATAAAGTCGATTGGTAAGTGCATGCTTCAGTATCTTTTCCTTTTCAAGGGTCTCTACAAAACCTGACAGCTCCTCTTTGTACGTTTCCGCCTGGCCATCTTCTTTCCCAATCGCCAGGAGAGCCTTTGCATATCTTCGTGCAATCGCTAAATTTGTCACTACGCCACCACCACCTTTGCTATGTATTCATCGACCAATCGGTCTTGATCCTCATCCTTGATCTCTTTTTTGATCAACTTATCAGCGGCTATTACAGCCTCATTAACAATCTCATCCTGAATCTGGGCCTTGGCCTTGTCAAACTCCTGCTGAATCGCCACCTTTGCCTGCGCCTGCATCTTTTCAGCCGTCTTCCCGGCCTCTTCAATGATCTGGGCCTTGGCCGCTTCCCCCTCTGCTATATAAGACTCGACAATCTTTGCTGTCTCCTGCTCCAGGAGGGCCAATTTTCCTTTATACTCCGCGTGTTTTTTCTCTGCTTCCTCTTTTTGTCGTTCCAGCTCCGCCAATTTTTCCTGGATAGCTTGACTCCGGCCCACAAAGGCGTTCTTGACAGGCTTTCGCAGAACGAAAAACAATGCCCCAACAAGGACGGTAAAGTTAACAATGCGCTGTATAAAATCCGCTGTCTTGTTAAATCCGGTGTCGCCTCCGGAAGATGCAACCGCTATTCCGACTCCAAACAGAAAAACCACAGCAACAAAACAACACAATAGCGCGGCGCCTCGTTGTCGTGTACAGTAAAATTTCCTCATGAAACAGCCCTCCCCAATATCTTCTTCGCAATCGCAGCAGAGAAACCCTTTATCTCTTTCCGGAGTGTATTACGTACATTCTCTACATCCTTTACTATTTGAGAGCGTACCGATTCCATCTCGGCCTGTGCCTTTTGGTGAATTTCACTTATGACATGTTTTTCTTCCTCAGCTCCTTCTGCCTTCAAAGCCTCCTTCTTTTGGAACCCCTCCAGCTTTGCCTCATTAATCTTGCTGCCAAACTCCTCCCTTTTCTCCTCAGCGTAGCGGTTGAGGTCTTCAACACTACTCTCAAGTCCGGTTATCTTCTCTTTTCGTTCTCTAAGGATTTTTCGTATAGGTCGGTAGAGGATGACATTTAATGCCGCGAGTAAAAATAGGAAGTTGGCTATCTGAACAAGCAGTGTCCAATCAGGTGCAATTTGAACCATGGTGTTCTCCTTATATGCTAATGATACAAACCTGTTAAAACTCTAAAAAGTAGCCCTGGAAGTTGAGATGGCTTACGTTGCTTAAATGGACGACCATCTATACCATCAAGGAACTTAAAATGTCAAAGGTTTTTTTTATTTTATTCTTTTTTCTTGTCTATCCCTTCCTTCTGCCGCTCTGCCAGGCGTAGAGAGTCCCGCTGTTCGGGAGACTTAGACTTCATAGTACAGCTACCCTGAAAAACAACCCCCTCATCTATCACAATGACAGGTGCCTTAATGTCGCCAAAGACCTTTGCAGGGGGATGTATCTCTATCCGATCTTCAGCATTAATATCTCCTTTGACCTCTCCACTGATAACAATGGTATTTACCAGGATAGAGGCATCAATAAAACCGTTTTCGCCGACAATCAATGTTCCGTTCTTTCCCTCGACCTCTCCTTTAAAGCGGCCCTCCAATCTAATAGTCCCATCAAAGGTCAGTTTCCCCTCAAAATTGGTGGACTTACCTAGGAATGTATTGAATTCTTCTTTCTCTTTGGGCATAGCATTTTCCAGGTTTGGATAAAATCGAATGTCTTACGAGGCTTCAGGTCTTGAAATCGAATTTTTGGTGTGTACCACAATGAGATATGTTTTTCAAGAACAATATTGATGACTTCGCAAAAAGTCTTTGATGAGCTTATTTCTGGTCTTATCATCTATCATTGATCATTGGGCATTTACCCCCGCCACGGCGGGGACAGATGACAAATGTAAAATGATCAATGCTAAAAGTTATTATCGCCCGAATTTTTGAAACATGAACCGACGCATGCTGATGTTCAGTAAAAGTCCTATTCCTATCATGGTGGTAAGGACGGAAGAACCTCCGTAGCTTACAAGGGGGAGCGGAACACCGACTACAGGCATAAGCCCCATGGTCATTCCGACATTGATAAGCACCTGCCATCCAATCATTGATACGATCCCCACCGCCAGAATCGTCCCGAAATTTTCTCTGGAACGTAAGGCTATATTTATGCCCCATACCAATAAAACAAGAAATAAGGTTATCATGGTAACCCCCCCCAAAAAACCCCATTCCTCCGCCAGGACCGAAAAGATAAAATCCGTATGCTGCTCCGGCAAAAAGGAGAGATAACTTTGGGTCCCCTTTAAAAACCCTTTGCCGGAAAGCATTCCCGACCCAATAGCTATCTTAGATTGAATAATATGATAACCTGCCCCCATGGGATCCCGGTCCGGATTTAAAAAGGTTAATATCCGTTGTTTCTGGTATCCTTTGAGAAAGGACCATACTAAAGGCATTCCTGATGCCCCCAATGTGGCCAAAAAGATAAAAGAACCTCTTCTAATTTTTATAAAAAGGATTATGGATCCAGCGACCAATAAAATCAAAAGAGCAGAACCCAGGTCCGGCTCCATGGCAATTAGACAGAAGGGGACAGTCACCCACAGAAACGGCTTAAAAAGATCCCGCAAAGACATACCTTCGTATGTTATATCTTTTGAGTAGTGTCGTGCCAAGACTATGATACAGGTAATTTTTGCCAGTTCAGAGGGTTGAAAAGAAATAGGCCCTAATGTAAGCCAACGTTGCGATCCTGATACTACTTTACCGAAGAACAAAACCACGATCAGCAAGATAATAGAAAAAAGATAGATTGGTACGGCCCACTGTTCCAACAATCTATAGTCAACTATAAATGCAGCCGTCATAAATATGGTCCCGATCCCGAGCCAGTAAAGCTGTTTTACATAAAGGAAGCTCCGGACCGGGTCACCCGCAACAGCGCTATAAAGGGTAATAACCCCAACCGTTGCGATCAAGATGGTTATGATCAACAACACCCAATCAAAATGTTGCACTAATCGTCTGTCAAACATGGCCTTCCTAATTGAAGATTGTCGATTGTCGATTGAAGATTGATCTTGCCTTCCTAATTGAAGATTGTCGATTGTCGATTGAAGATTGATCTTGCCTTCCCGCAATCTTCAATCGACAATAGTCAATCATCAATCTTCAATAGTCAATCTTCAATCCCCTGTATCACCAGGATACAATTCCAAGTATGTCTTAATAATCTCTTTCGCGATCGGACCTGCGGCGCTTGAACCATGTCCGCCATGTTCAACAAGAACCGCCACTGCGATGCGCGGCTTTTTGGTTGGTCCATATGCAACAAACCAAGCATGATCACGAAAACGAAACGGGATATCTTCCTCCTTTTTATTTTTATCTTTATCCTCCTCTAACTTTATGACTTGAGCTGTGCCGGTTTTTCCAGCCATTACACCACCGGGGAGCCGGACAGACCAACCAGTGCCCGATCTTGTATTAACAGCATCTTCCAAGCCCTTCCTAATGATGCTCAGAGTCTCTTTACTGGCCGGCAGGCGGCCGAGGACCTCAGGCACAGTGGTTTCCAATAGACTACCGTCGTAATCTCGTATCTCCTTTATAACAACCGGCCTATACCGTGTCCCCCCGTTTGCCACGGCACTGATCAAAGTAACCATCTGCACAGGAGTAACAAGGTTGAACCCCTGGCCAATGGCAATCAAAAGCGTCTCACCCTTCTGCCATGGCCTACCAAAGCGTCGTAATTTCCAACTTATTGTAGGGACCAACCCCATTGCCTCATTGTCCAGCCTTACCCCGGTTCTTAAACCGAGCCCGCATCCTTTTGCATAGCGGGCCAGGCGATCCACTCCCAGCTTCTCTCCCACCTTGTAAAAGAACACATCACAGGACTGCGCTAATGCTTCTCGTACGTTTACGTTGCCGTGTCCTGCCTCTTTCCAACATCTGAACCGACGGTTCCGGAACTTGTAATAGCCCTGACAAAAATGTTCAGTATCCTCTGTAACAACACCCTCTTCCAGAGCTGCCATGGCCGTAATGATCTTGTATGTGGAACCCGGAGGATATTGGCCCTGGATCGCCTTGTTTTCCAGGGGATGGAGTGGGTTACTGACAATTGCTTTCCACTCTGAATGACTCATCCCTTCCACTAACGCATTCTGGTCAAAAGCGGGCCTACTCGCCATCGCAAGGATATGACCATTGTTGGGATCCATTGCAAGGACAGCCCCGGATATTTTATTGCTTAGCATATCTTCGGCCACTTTTTGCAGTCTACGGTCTATCGTTAAGTAAACGTTTTTCCCGGGTATCGCCTCTACGGTACTGAGCACGTCTGTTGTTCGCCCGAGCGCGTCTGCCACTATCTGCCTTCCGCCTCTCTTCCCTAAGAAATAGGACCCACACGTTTTCTCAACTCCAAATTTTCCTATGCAATCGCCTGCCTTGTTGTCAGGATAACGCCCGCTGGTCAATTCCCTTTGACTGATCTCGCCCAAGTAACCGATTAGATGGGAAGCGCCACTTTCCATTAAATAGTGACGTTGAGGTTCGACGGCTACAATAATTCCGGGTAGATCGAACTTTCTGGTCTTTATCACAGCCAGTTCATCACGACTGACATCGCTCTTTAAAATTATAGGCTTAAATGGTTGAGATCTCCTTGCCTCCTGAATTCTTTTTAAAAGAGGGGCTGGAGGGATGTTCAGGAGCAAAGCCAGCCGTTTAATTACCTGTTCGGGATTGGGTGCATCCTCCAAGATAATCGAGATGTTAAAAGAGGGGCGGTTGTCCACAAGGAGTTCGCCGTTGCTGTCATAGATCAGACCGCGTGACGGGGGAATACGTTCAAGGCGTACATAATTGTTCTCTGCCATACGCCTGAGATCTTCACCTTTTAGTACCTGAAAATAGTAGAGCCTTACGAAAAGGATTGAATAACCGGCAATAATACAGATCAGAAACCTATAAAAGCGCTTTTTATACCAATCGGTGTCAACAGAATTGAAATAATCAGATCTCAT
>DAOVGD010000012.1 GCA_030672555.1 Desulfobacterales bacterium | reverse complement strand
CGGGCTGTTGCCCAAATAAAAAATATCTTTGTTTTCCTTTTTTCGGTTTGAACCACAAAATCCTTGAATTATTTCAGCAAATTGAAAAAAAAAGATGAAAAATGATTGACTGTTCACTCAAAAGAGATGGAAAAGGCGTGCCAGCAAAATTACCTCGTCCGAAAAATGTCAACTACCTCTCCGAAGTTTGCCCTGATGTTTTGTGGCTAGGAGGCTGTCCGAGAATTCTGATCCTACTGCAAAAGCGTGAGAAACGGCCCAAATTCCCGCAAGTTTTCGTCAAATAGGCTTGCTATTCTCCTCAAATTTGCGAAAATTTTGTCTCGTTCTCACTCTTTTTCGTTACGGACATAATTCTCGGACAGGCTCCTAGATACACAAAGATTTTTTTCTATAACAACCCAACATGTGCTTGTGAAGAAAAAAACCACTATTAACACACAAACGTGATTAATCTAATAACAGCAGTCAGTTAGTCATGCTACTTTTTCTTTTGAAGCGTATGTTTATCATCCTTTTTTATCATCCTTTTTACCTTGACCTTTTTTGAAAAATAAACTAAGGTTGCATTTAATTTTCGTAGAAAAATCACTCTAACACCAAAATGGCAGTAATAGTCCGCCAAGTAATATGAAAAGAAATTCTTATCGGCCTGAAAGATATCAGACTCCAACAAGTAGAAAATTAGGGAGGTGTGAGAATGCCTGATTTGGAAAATTGGGACTGGAAAAGCAAAGAAAAGATGGTTGCCGACACAGCAGAATGGAAGGCCCAGTTTGAAGATGTCTGGGAGCCTTATGTGAGTCCCGACGGCGAGAAGATTGCCTCTATTGTGAAAATAGGGGAAGGAGAATTCAACGTATGTGTCAATGGAGAGACGTGGGAAGAGCCATTTGAAAAGCTATGGTATTCCAGATTCAGCCCTGACGGCAGGCTGACTGTTTTGGCGTCAAAGGACATGGAATGGACTATGGCTGTGGACGGAAAGGCCTGGGAAGAATCGTACGAGTATATCTGGGATACCAAGTTTAGCGCCGACGGCAAGATGATTGCAGCAACTGTTAAACAAGACGGTGTATATGGGATCGCAGTTAATGAAAAAACATGGAAATGCTCTAAGGAGCTGGATAGCATAGCAAGTTATGTGATAAGCCCTGACGGAAAAACCGTGGCCGCTATTGCTCAAACCGTACCCCTTGGGCAGGCCGATCTTGAAGGATTTTTGAAAGGCACATGGTCGGTGGTGGTAAACGGCAAGCCGTGGAAAGATAACTATGTAGATCTCTACGGACTGACCATCAGTAATGACGGCAAGAAAATCGCCGCAGAATACAGAGATGCTATTTGTGACTACGGTATTGTCGTAAATGGGGCACCATGGGGGACAACAGCCGGTTGTACATGGGAACCCGTCTTTCATCCTCATAGAAACGATGTGGTAACCGCACCTGTAAGGCAAGGAGGCCGATGGTTCCTGGCAACCAACGGAACGTTTGTCTGGGATAAAGGTTTTACCAATATCTTGTACCAAACCTATAGCCCTGACGGTGAGAGGATCGCGGCAACAGTTGCCACATCGTTTGCCAAATGGACTGTTGCTGTAGACGGCCAGCCATGGAGCACTACATTCGGAGAATGTGTCTTGCGGCCCTATTTTAGCCCGGATGGCAAAAAGGTGGCCGCTATTGCCAAAGACAGGGGGTTCTGGTTTCTTGTTGTTGATGGGACCGTACTCGGAGAAGGAGAGTATTTTGATAATATTTGGCCGCCGGTCTTTAGCCCCGATGGTGACAAGGTAATCTGTAAAGTAGAAAAACACGGCAAGTATGCCCTCGCAGTTAATGGCAAGATATGGGGCAGCAAGTACGAAGCCCTTTGGGACCCTGTTATATCTCCTGATGGGACTAAGGTCCTCATACGGGGCATAGAAGACAAAAAGTATTATCGTCGAATAGTCCCGTTGGCAAGTATGTGAGATCGGCGAAAAGTTGATTCTGTTCCCTTAAAGATCATTAAATGCCAACAACTTTTGATACCATTTATTGAAGGGGGGAAAACAAATGTATGAATTGGTACGCGGGCCGCTGGCATGGGCTGCCTTCATCATTTTTATTGCGGGGAGCCTGTATAGAATACTCTACATGTTAGCAGGTTCTAAAAAGGAGAAGGTTGTGTTTCCGCATATGTCATTAAAACACAGTTTAGCTTCTCTTGTGCACTGGGTAATACCCTTTAATAATCAGTATATGAAACAACGGCCAGTATTTACTGCCGTCTCTTTTGCTTTTCATATCTGTTTGATTGTTACACCTATTTTTCTTTTGGCCCATATTATTCTCTGGGATGAATCATGGAATATAAGCTGGTGGAGTCTGTCAGAGACAATCACCGACTATATGACAATCATAGTTATTGCCGGTTGTATCTTTTTCTTATACAGAAGGTTAACAGACCCCGTGGTAAAAAATGTCACCGATGGTTCGGACTATCTTCTGCTGGCAATTACCGCTCTTCCCTTTATAACCGGCTTCATTGCATACCATCAGTGGTTTGATTATAAGACCATGCTGATAATTCATATCCTTGCTGGTGAGATCATGCTGATAGCCATTCCTTTTACAAGGCTAAGCCACATGCTCTTCTTTGTTTTTACAAGATCATATTTCGGGAGTGAACAGGGTCATGTAAAGCATTCAAAGGATTGGTAAGAATTTAACAGCAAAACGATGTTAAGGAGAATATTATGAGACCCACAATTGTCAAAAGAGAACCGGTAGTAGATGATGCCATGGACCGGGCCGAGGCAAAACTCACCCCGCAACAGATAGAAAAAGTTATCAATGAAGTTATAGATAAAGAAACCGGCGGTCGTTTGTGGACTTACATTAATACATGTATCCACTGCGGCTTATGCTCCGAGGCATGTCATTGGTTTCTTTCTAACGACCGGGATGTCAGTTTTGCTCCGGTCACCAAGGTAAAGGATACCCTTTGGGTAATGTTAAAAAATAAAGGCGCTGTTGACGCCGCATTTATCAAAAGATGCTCTCAAATCGCCCATACAGAATGTAATGTCTGCCGGCGTTGCGGCATGTACTGCCCGTTTGGAATCGATATCGCCTACATGATGCTTGTGGTTCGCCGGATATGCGCAAAGCTGGAAATGGTGCCTCTTTACCTGCAGGATACGGTTCACAGCCATGCCGCCACAATGAATCAGATGTGGGTAAAGCCGGATGAATGGATAGATACTCTCCAGTGGCAGGAGGAAGAGGGGCAGGGATATGTGCCAAGTGCCCGTTTGCCCCTGGAAAAGGAAGGCGCGGAAATTATGTACTCTGTTATCGGGCCTGAACCAAAGTTTTTAGCACAGCTCCTTGGCAATATCACAGTAATCATGAAGGTGGCAGGGTGTGACTGGACAATGCCTGCAACTGCTGGGTGGGATAACAGCAATATGGCTATGTATTCAGGCGATTTCGAGGTCATGGCCAGAGTGGAAAGGCTTCATTATGAAACAGCCCAAAGGCTTAAAGTCAAAAAAATTGTTATGGGTGAATGCGGTCATGCATTCAGGGGCGCAGAATATGATGGTCCCACCTGGATAGGATGGATGAGGCCGCCTATACCGCTAGTTCATGCCATATCATTTTATTATGACCTGATAAAAAGCGGCCGCATCAAGATAGCAAAACAAATCGAAGGTCCTGTTACTGTGCAGTACCCGTGCAATGTTATTAGAAACGCAGGATTGGGCTCAAAACTGCAGTATATTATGAATGCGGTGTGCGAGAATTTTGTAGATCTTATCCCAAATGACAGGCATGCCTACTGCTGCAATGCAGGCGGCGGGACTATTAACTGCGGCCCGCCATGGAAGAAAATCCGGGTCCAGTCAGCTAGACTACAGTCAGAGAATTTTAAAAGAACTGGCGCCCATACCATTGTAACGCCGTGCCACAACTGCCATAGCGGTATTGAAGATGTTGTTGACGGATATAAGCTTGGGATGAAAGTAAAATTTTTCAGTGAGCTCCTTATAGAAGCAATGGAGATACCTGAGCATTTGAAGGCATAACAATATAGTAAAGAATCCACGCCCAAAGGACCGGGTTTTCACGACTTAAAATAAAAAAGAAAGGTCAGGCCTCAATATGAGACCTGACCTTTCTTTTTTAGTAAGAGATAGGATTACGCAGTAATGTAGTCAAAAAAGCTGACCATCTGATCCCCGCGTTCTTCAAAAAAATTGCCGAGTTCGGATTCCGTCAGAGGCCTTATAACATCCGGGTCTTCGGAAGAAATCATTCCAAAAAATACCTTCTTTATCCTCATCAGTTCTATTGTCACCATCAGACCAAGATTCTCTTTGCCACCAAAGTCCGTGACAAACTCGAATTCATCAAAATCTTCAGGCGGGTCCGGGAGATATCTGCACCTCAGCCCAAACGAACCAACCTGTCGAGAGTCCTTAATATTCTCCAATGAAATCTTCTTGTCGATATACTTCTTAAAGCGCTCCATACCCCATCTCCCCCTTCTCGGGTCCATGGTCTATCGGAAAAATTCTGCACCTCTCCTCTACCCGACAAAAAACTCACTTTTTGCAATAGTGCTATTTTTCCCGCGGATGGCATTCGCCACACGTGACAGGGCCCTTGCCTTCTTTTGTGTGGCACCCCTGACAGTTGGCATGAAAAGCTTTCATAGCGGGCATTACTTTCCCTGCCGCTTCCAGTCCATGACAGGCAGTACAGTCCGACTCCTCAGTTTCATCCCACACGTTCTCTCCGCTCTTATCATAGACATGATGGCATTCAAGACAGTCGATTCCCACGTCGTCCGCATGCAGCGCATGCGGGAAGACAGCTGCAGGCCTCTGACGATCAACAAAGACATCGTGTTCCAGCGACATAATATCCTCTTGCGCATACACCGATGCACAGACACACAAAGAGGCCAAAACTACAATCACACTGTACACAGCTAAGTTTTTTTTCATAGCACCCTTCCTTTTTCGCTTTTAAGAAACCTGCATAACCAACACCAAGTTAAGCCTGATGGGCATCCCCATTGCTCCAATCTTGGAAAAATCTTACCACGAACACCTTTTGCGATAGTGTTTCTAATAACAAAACACTCTATGACTGTCAAGCCAAAACAACGTTATAAAAAAGCTAAAATTCTCTTGACTAATAAGCGCTTATACGGTATTCAAAAATGGTTATTCAAGCAACAGACCTTTAAAGGGGGAGACAAAGATGGACAAAGGTTACTTGAAAAAACGAATGGAAGAGATGGTGGACCGTAGAAATTGTCTCAAGTTAATGGGAATACTCGGTTTTGGCGCAGTTGCCCCTGCTCTTATAGCTAAACCAAGCGAAGGGAAGCTCCCCGCCAATCTTAATCAGGTAAGCAGAACGCGTCCCCTTATGGGAACCTTCGTGAATATAACAATCGTTGATCCGTCCCGTGATAAGGCTGAAGAGATTCAGGAAAAAGCCTTTGCAAGAATGGGAGAACTAATAAAGATATTCGACAGACATGCCGCTGATACTCCAGTAAGCTGGTTAAATACAAGAGGAGTTTTGAACGATGTCCCGCCAGATATGGCGGCAGTACTCCATCAGTCTGCCTATTTCAATCATATAAGCAAAGGAGCATTTGACGTCACAGTCCTCCCGCTTCTTGAACTATACAAGGCAACGTTTGCAAAAACCGGCGGTCCACCAAAGGTACAGCAGATAAAGGAAAAGATGGCACTTGTCGATTCTGACAAGATCAAAATAGACAAACAAGGGATCAGATTTCTCAAGGAAGGGATGCAGATCACCTTAGATGGTATAGCAAAAGGATATATTATAGACCAGGCAGCGAACCTTATTGAACGGCATGGGATAAAATATGCACTGATCAACGCAGGGGGTGACATCAGAGCAATCGGAGGAAACGGCCCTGAAAAAGCGTGGAAGGTCGGTATAAGGGACCCCTGGGGCAGAAGGGAATACGTCGAAGTCTTGGAACTCAATAACGGCGCTGTAGCAACATCCGGCAACTATGAAAGGTATTTCGACAAGGATAAACGCCATCATCATATTGTCGACAAAACCACCGGAGATTCACCACGGGAAACTGTAAGCGCCACGGTAGTGGCTCCTACTGTTATGGAAGCAGATGCCCTCTCTACCGCCCTGTTCGTACTAAAACCACATGATAGCGTCAATTTTGCTCATTCCTTAGCTGACGTAGAGACAATGATTATAGCACGAGGTGGCAAGACCTTCCGGTCCAAGGGATGGAAGCAAGTGAGCTCATAGCTCATAGCATAAAGGAATAAAAAAAGCGGATAGATTCTCTATCCGCTTTTTTTATTTATATCAGAATATCAGCTTTTCAAAACTCCTTCGCCTTGTTAACCTCGAACAAAAGTGAACATTGTGCAAAGATCCCAACGTGAATCCAAGACCTTTTCCTACTCCAGAATTTCAATAACCGTTGGTTTGTAAGATACGTCACGCTCGTATCTTTTATAGCTGTAATATCGAATCCCTAAAAAGGTAATCACCACAAACAGAATACTAAAAAAGGCAGCCGAAGCATCTCGGTTGCCAAACGGATCAAGGGCATCTCCAACAAAAGCCCCTACCAAAAGCCCAATCAATGGGATAATGTAAAGAATGGTCACCGCCTTCCTCTCTTTTTCCACCTTGAAGGCGATGCGTACCCTCTGGCCTACCCCCACGTTTAGCGGATTGGCAGCCAAAATCACCATACTATCTCTACCAAACGGATTACAAAAACCCTTATATGAGCAGGAGTCACAGGAGGAGCTTTTTCGAATCTTTACCTTTGCGTGGTTGTCTCGTAATTGTTCTATGACCACGCCTTCTTCGACATGCCCCCTATTCAACAACCCAAACCGTGCAATTCTTTATGTTCTGAACAATCTTATTTGATATGCTCCCCAAAACAAAGGCGGCAGTGGCAGACAGACCCCGTCGTCCCACCACAACGGTATCATATCCGCCTTGTTCCGCTTCTGCTATGATATCCCGGGCGATTCCAACCTTCTTGTTTACTATCCTCACTTCAATATTCTTATCGTGTATCTCCGCATCCTTTAAAATCGTACGGCATTCCTCCATCATTGCTTCCACCAGCTTTTTCTTCTCAGCCGTTATCCCTTTGAGCCCTTCCACCTTTTCTGCAAACAACGGATGAAACAGTTCCCTTTCCAGCTTTGCGGAAATAGTCGGCATGACGCTAAACAGAGTTATATGAACCGTGGGTCTCACCGCAGAAGCTACGTATCTTACGGCTTTCTTAGCGTAATCAGATTCATCCATGGCAATCAGGATCTTCTTGACCATCTCTTATCTCCTCTGTTTTAGCATCTACAATGTATCAACAACCGACCCAATGGGAATAGGATTAAGCCACCAAGCTTTGAATAATACCGGTGGGACACTTTTCAAAACATTTACCGCAACCGTTACACTTTTCAGGATCGACCACGCTCAGAAATTTCACTACGGTTACAGCCTTTTCAGGACATGCCTTTTTACATTTTCCGCAGCCTATACAGCCCACGCTGCATATTGCCTTGACGACCTTGCCCAGATCATGAGAACTGCATAAGGTAGCCGCCTTTTGTGACTCCTTTACCAATTTGGGGATACCGCGAGGACAAGCAGTTACACAGGTACCGCACCCTGTACACAGCTTTTCATTCACTATGGGCAATCCGTCATCTCCCATTTGAAGAGCGCCAAAGGGACAACTCGCAACACAGGTACCAAGACCTAAACAGCCATACGTACAGGTCTTGTCACCGCCAGAAACCAGAGCAGCAGCTCGGCAATCCGTGATACCTTTATAGATAAACTTACGCTCTGCTACGCCATGGGCGCCGCGGCAAAAGATCTTGGCGATATCCCTCTCAGCCGCTTCCGCGGATACGCCCAAAACAGCGGCAACCGCCTGTGTGACCGAGTCGCCACCTGCCTTGCACGCATTGGGCGCTGCTTCGCCGGCTACCATAGCGGCCGCACAATCTGTGCAGCCCGCGTAACCACACCCACCGCAATTTGCTCCCGGCAGGACGTCAGCCACTTCACCAATCTTCGGATCAACATATACGTAGAAAACCTTTGCTGCAACACCCAGGGCAGCGCTTAAGACCAATCCCAGACCACCCATTGCAACAACCGCACTTAATATCGGTCCCATAGAACTCGTCCTCTCCTGTTTACGCCAAACCTACCAGTCCATAAAAACTCAACCCCATCATCCCGGCTGTAATCAGCCCGGCAGGAAAGCCCTGCATCACTTTTGGAATCCGGGCAATGGCAAACCGTTCTCTGATGCCGGCAAGAAGGATCAAGGCCATGCTGAATCCGACTGCCGTTGAAACAGCGTACACTACCGTATCGATAAAGCCACGTTCCTCCCGAATATTCAGCACAGCAACACCAAAAATCATACAGTTTGTCGTTATCAAGGGCAGATATATCCCAAGAGCGCTATAAAGGGGGGGCGCAACTTTCTGAAGAACAATTTCAACCAATTGAACCAATGAAGCAATCACCACAATAAAGGCAAGGGTTTGAATATATTCTAAGCCAAGGGGTTCAAGCACAAAGCTCTGAACCATCCAGCATAGAGAACTTGCAAGGACATTAACAAATATGCAGGCAGCCGACATCCCGATAGCGCTGTCCATGCTGCTTGAAACGCCGATAAAGGGGCAAACACCCAGAAATTTAATCAGCAGGATATTGTTTATAACGATCGCCGACAACATGAACAGAAGATAATCACCCATTGCAACAACCTCTTCTCTTTTAGTTACTAAATTAAACTACAAGCTAACTTGACAGTATAAATTTCTATTTTGAGTGTTACGAGTTGCGTGTTTCGGGTTGCGTGTTGTTGAACTGATCTAAAACCCGGAACTCGCAACTTGATTTATGCCGCCTCTCTTTTCTTCGCGTCTATTCTGGCCGAAACCACGTTCATAATTGCGAGAATGATCCCGAGACAGACAAATGCTCCGGGAGGTTTGATAATATATGGGAACCCTGCATACCATTCGGGCATGACTGATATACCAAACCATGTGCCCACCCCGATGATTTCACGGAGCGACGCGAGGACTGTCAAGGAAATCGTAAAACCCACACCCATGCCAAGAGCATCAGCCAGGGCCAAAACGACTGATTCCTTACGGGCAAAAGCTTCAGCCCGCCCCAGAACCACACAGTTTACAACAATCAATGGAATCCATATCCCCAATACCTGAAAAAGGCCGTAGAAATAGGCCTGCATAACAAGCTCGACTATAATAACCCCTGATGCAATAATAACAATAAAGACCGCGATCCTTACCTTATCCGGGATAATCTTTCTAAAGACAGAAACCAGGACATTACTCATTATCAGCACAAAGACAACACCGCCACCCAGTCCGACCGCGCTGCTTACGCTTGTTGTTACCGCAAGAACAGAGCAGAGTCCAAGGACGAATCGAAACGGTGGAATCTCATCCCAGAGCCCTTTGGTAAATTCTTTTACAATGCGTGACATTGACAAACTCCTTTAGGATTGATTATTGTCGATTGTCGATTGATGATTGCACAATTGATGATTGACAATTTGAAAAGGGAGATTCTAATCCTTCCTTAGATTTTCGATTGATTATTTGAGAATTAAGAGACTTTCTTCAAATCATCAATCGTCAATCATCAATAATCAATCGAAAATTATCCCAGTATCTCTGATTTAAACTTCTTGTATATCTCCATTCCGCTCTTGATTGCCTTTGACGCCCCCGCGGACGAGATGGTCGCGCCGCTGTAAGCGTTTATAACGCCACCTTCGGAGCTCAGACCAAAATTTTCACCTACCGACTTACCTTTGACTTGGTCGAGAAAATCGGGAGAATTGAGTGCAACACCCCCTACTGATGGGGTCTCTGAATGTGTTGTTGCGGCAATCCCATCTAACACCTCATCGGGAATCTTAATAGCTATCATGATGCCTATATCCCCCTCGAACCCTCCGCCATATGCCTCAAAAGCAACCGCAATAACCTCGCCGCCTTTCTTCGCGTAAAAGATGGTCGTTTCGATCGGTTTACCTTTCTTATCCGTTCCGACAACCAAAACCTTTCTGTCAATCACAGGATCATTGTCATAACCGGAGAGGATCGCCTTCAGGGCCGGTTCTTTGATGTTCTTGATTTTCTGGTATTCGATCTGTTCTGCCGTCGCCATCTTGACTACAGCGAGGCCCCCTCCGCACACACCAGAGACAATCGTAAGGACCACGATCATTTTTAATATCTCGCGAAAAGACACTGGCAGTTACCTCCCATAAATCTTTGATTTAATTTTATCCA
>DAOVGD010000206.1 GCA_030672555.1 Desulfobacterales bacterium | reverse complement strand
TACCTTTGCCCACCTCACTCTCCACATCAATCCTGCCATGATGTTTTTCAATGATACTATATGCCATATTCAAGCCGAGGCCGGTACCTTTGCCGACAGGTTTAGTAGTAAAAAAAGGATCGAATATTTTTGGAAGAGACTCCCCGGGTATCCCGGAGCCTGTATCGCTTATTTTTATCTCCACGTAAGGATCATCGCTGTCACAAAAACGTGTAGAAATCCGAATCTCTCCTCTTTTTTCTATGGCCTGCGCAGCATTGACCAAAAGATTCATAAAGACCTGGTTAAGTTTCTGTGGATAGCAATAGACCTCTGGCAGGTCTCCAAAATTTTTTGTCACTTTTGCCTTATACTTGAGTTCGTTCCATACGATATTGAGGGTGCTTTTGATACCTTTGTTTATGTCGGAATATTGTAATTCAACCTTATCAACATGCGAGAAATCCTTCAGGTCTGAGACTATCTTTTTGACTCGCTCGGCCCCTTCCTGTGATTCAGAGATCAACTTGTCGAGGTCGTTCATGACAAAGTCATAATCGATCTCTTCCTTGCATCTATCAATTGCTTCAAGCAAGTCTGAAAACTTCTCCGACTTTTCTCCTCCTAAACACGTGGAAATTTCTTTTTTTAATTGCTGATACTTATGAATGAGAAGGGAGAGATCCGTCACATAACTCTTGAGGGTACCCAGATTGCTGCTAATGAATCCTATCGGATTGTTGATTTCGTGTGCCACTCCAGCGGCAAGCTGACCTATGGAAGCCATCTTTTCCGACTGCAGGAGTTGGGACTGAGTCTCTTTTAGTTTTTTCAAGGTGTCTTCTAGGTCGACATTTTTCTCCTTGACCTCGGAAAGCGCTTTGCTCAATTCTTCGTTCAATGACCGAATCTCTTCTGCCGTCTCTTTTTCCTGCGTGATATCCCGTGAAATCTTTACGACCTGGACTACTTCTCCATCACTGTTTTTTACCGGGGATATGGAAAACTCGTTATACCGTTTTTGTCCAGCACTATCCATATAAACGCTGGTTGAAGAATAAGGAGCGCTGGACTGAAACACCTCGCGTATAGGACAGTCATAACCATATTCAAAACAAGGGGCATCCAATCCATGTTTGATCATATAGCATTTTTGATCTGTGATGTTCTTTGCTTCCTCTCCCACTTCCTCCGAAAAGGCCCTGTTTGCAAAAACAATATTGTAGTCAGGGTCAACAGAAAAGATATTTTCATGGATTGTATCGAAAATAGCCATCAACTTGTTTCTGCTGTTGATGATGATCCCCTCAAATCTCTTTTTTTCTTGGAGATGTATGTTCAGTTTCTCTTTTTCCTTAATAAGAGCTTTATGCTTCAAGGCATTTTTTACGGGAATCAACAAGCTCGTCAATTCAAAGGGTTTGGTGATGAACCGGTAGATCTCACCCTTATTAATAGCCTCCATGAAAATGTCAGCATCGGTATGCCCGGTGAGCAGGATGCGAATGGCATCAGGGCAGATTTCTTTCGCCTTTTCGAAAAGCGCGATACCTGTCATCCCATTCATGCTCTGGTCGGAAAGGATTAGATCAAAAGTCCTTGCTTTTAAGACTCCCAGGGCTGTTTCGCCGGACAGGGCTGTATCCACTTCGTATCCCTCCCGTGTGAGAGCACGGGATATGACATTGATAACATGCTGGTCGTCGTCAACTACTAATATGCTGTTCTGTTTCATATTGAATGCCTCTTAAGAACGATGGTGTTGATCATAATTTCGGCCACTATATCTATGAAAAAAGTGCCTAAAATGCCTAAAGTGAGCTAAAGTGCCTAAAGTTAAGGACGTTAGCCATTTTATGAATGATAGAATTCCATAACCTTAGCTCACTCTAAAGAATGCTGACTATTTTTGCCTGGAGTTAGAACCATAGTCGAAGCGATACTTCTCATATACTAAAAATAGTCATAAAATCCGCGGACTGTTCCATCTCCGCGTCTATCTCCGGAAGACACCCGGCAATGAAACCTATGTCTATCTCAAGGACCTCCAATGCCTCTGGAACTATTTCCGGAACCAAGATGTCCCCTCCATGTCCAATGTCGAGCCCCCGGCATAAGGAGTCGGCAAGATGGACCACTGCTGTCATTTTTATGTCATCCTTAGCGGAGCCGGGAATGTGGTGCAAGGTAATAGCCTCTTTGAGCTTTTTCGGCATACTCCATTTTTTCGCCAGGCAACCACCGGCATATCCGTGGTCGAATCCCAGGATCTCCTTTTCGGCTTCAAGGATATAGAGGTCGTCTTGCTCCACCATCCGCAATATCTCCATAAATTCCGGCTGGAATAGCCGAATAGTAACAACCTTTCCGATATCATGAAGGAGCCCTGCTATAAAAAAATCTTCCGGCTCCGGCAGCCTTAAGATTTGAGCCAGAACCTTTGCTATTATGCCTGTACCAACTGCATGTTTCCAAAATTCGTTAAGATCAAAGCCATCCGTTTTTACCTTCCCCCCACGGAGAAATACTTCAAAGGCGGACACAGACAAAATGGTGTTCCTCACGGTATTGAAGCCCAAGATGACCAGGGCTTGCGGGATATTGCTGATCTTGCCCGAAACACCGTAAAAAGAAGAATTTACCAGACGTAAGACCTTGGAAGTCATGGACTGATCCAATTCAATAGACTGAGTCAACCGTTTTACGCTTACATCAGGATCACGCAGGAGCTGTATGGTCTCGAACACGGTTGCAGGAAGCCCCGGCAGATCCAGAAGGTTGTCAATTCCTTTCTGTATTTTCTCTTTACCCATGCAAAACTTTCTCCTTCATGTGGTTCAACAGGATATCCTTCAACTCCTTCATGATGGGGATATGCGCCACCTTACGGAAACGGAAATCAAGTCCTTCCTCCAATTCCTGAAGCTGTTTTTGTGCAAGCTCCGGGTCCACAATTTCTGTCTGTCTTTCCCACTCCACAAAGGCGCGCTTGATGCCAAACCGTTTCAGACTATCAATCATTCTGTCTGTAAGCTCGACGCCCTTACCAGCCATGAGATGCTTCGTCGGCCCGACGATCTCTCTCGCCAGAACCATTCCCGGCTTCAATTTATCAACAGGAACAACCTTATGCCCCATAGCTTACTCTCACCTTCTCATCCAATGTCGTTGGACACACCCCTAAATCCCCTCTTATTAGAGGGGACTTGAAAAATTCCCCTCTTGAGAGGGGTGGCCGCGTAGCGGACGGGGTGTGTCGTTGTTCTTTACTCTACGCTCTCTGCTCTTTGCTCTTATACACATAAATCCTATCCACAATCGGATCGATCTCATTGTAGCTCAACAACTTGGCGATATAATTTTCCTTTATCTCGGTATCCTTTGCCACAAGGAGCCTTCCGCTATAGGTCTCTATGTCGCGTGAAAGGACCATACCCGGCTTCAACTCCTGCAACGTGATCATGTTCTCCTTCTTCTTTGCAGCGGCCTCTTGTTGTAAAACGTCCACAAGGTGTATAACCGTCTCCGGATCGAATGCCGTCCAACTCTTTTTCTTAATGGTGGCCAATGCATCGACCTCAAGCATCTTGCAGCGGTAAACCAGATCGTCATAGGTATCGGCCACGCTGATGATGCGCGCCCCGAGGGGAATCTCCTCGTCTTTAAGGCCGTCAGGGTATCCCGATCCATCAAAATGTTCGTGATGCGCCCTTACCAGTACGCTGACCTGATCGAGATTTTCAATGCCGGCAAGGGACATCTGCCCCACTACAGGATGCTGTTGGTAGAGCTTTCTTTCCGAGGCGGTCATTTGATCTTGAGTGGCTATTTGCCACTGACGGTCTCCTCCGAAAGGTTGGTAGAGCTTTCTTCCCGAGTCGGTCTTTTGATTTTTTCTCTTTTTAAGAAGATTATTAGGGACACTCATCAGTCCTATGTCATGGAGAAGACTGGCAAGTTCAATAGCTTCATATTCTGGGTTTTCCAGGTTACCGTATCTCCGGGCGATCTCTCTGGAAAGTGCTGCCACGCGCTTGGAATGCGCCACGAGATCGGGATCAAATAAGCCGAGAAGACCTGTAAAAACACGAATAGTAACGAAAAAACTGTTTTTTAGCTTTCTATTCATCTTACGAATTTTTTCGGTACGTTCTTCGACCCTTTTTTCAAGCCCCTGGTTGAGATCTTTCAGCTCAGCGTTCTGACGTTGGGTCAACTGCGTAAGTCGTCTGTTTTCAAGTACTAATTCATACTGCATCAGGGCGTACCGTATTGTTACCAAAAGGTCGTTGTCATCCCATGGTTTGGTAATAAACCGGTAGACACTCCCTTGATTGATGGCATCCATGGCCGCATTGATATCCGCATACCCGGTAAGCATAATCCGAACTGCATCAGGCGCTGTCTCCCGCGCAAGCGCTAAAAATTCAGAACCTGTCATATTGGGCATCCTCTGGTCCGATATGACAAGGGAAACCGGTTCTTGCTTCAGTATGTTCAATCCCTCTTTTGCGTTTGTCGCCGTAAAAATACGATAACCATCATTGCGCAAGATACGTTTTAGAGAATTCAGGATATTTTCCTCATCATCAACCAACAAGAGCGTATGAGTTATCTTCTTGTCCATATACTAATTTCCTCCTGTCTTATGTCCAACCAGGTTCCTGGCGGGACACTATCTCAATTCAGTGAACGTCAATACCATGCCTCTGTTTGTTACTTTATCGTGTAGGGGAACACACTTTACTATGAACGATCGGTTTCCTTCGAGCATGTATTCAGCTTCTTGCGGAAGAGTGGTGACAGCGGTCTTATTGATCAATTCAATTATCTTTGCGTCAAACACCTCTTTTGTCCGAGAACTCAATAATAACAGCCTATCTTTTTCAAACAGATCTCGAGCGAGTTTATTTACAAATACTATCAAATTGTCGGCATCCAACCCGATCACGCCAACGGATAAGTGCTCGAGTATTTCGTGGGACAATTTCAAGGCATAGTTTTGAAGCTCGATCTCTTTTGTCCGCTTCCGGACTTCTGTTTCCAGGTTTTCATTGAGCCAGAGGAGCTCTTCGTTCTGTTTCTGTATCTTTTCTGTCAGTTTAATATTTTCCATTTGCAAACGGTATACTTCCAGCGCCTCCCTGATGGTCTCCCTGAGCTGATCGTCCTCCCATGGCTTCAGAATGAATTTATAAACATTACCTTCGTTGATGGCTGCTGTAATGGAATTGACATCGGTATACCCCGTGAGAATAATCCGCATGATGTCGGGGAATCTTTTCTTTACCTCTGCCATGAATTCGACTCCGGTCATCTCAGGCATCCGATGGTCGGATATCAATAAATCCACAGGCGTCTCTTCCAATATCTCCAGCCCCTCTTTGCCGCTTGATGCTGTCAAAATCTTATACGGCTCTTTACGAAACACACGCTTTAAGGACTGCAAGATATTTATCTCGTCATCCACAAATAGGATGGTATATTTGCTCATGTCATTTGTCATTGATCATTTTCCATTTGTCATTGGTCAATCCCTCAATATCTTTGGAAATCTCAAGGAATACCGCAACCGCCTTTGGATCAAACTGTGTCTCCGCATTCTTTTCTATTTCCTGATATGCTACGTCTACCGGAAGCGCCTTTCGGTACGGGCGATCCGCAGTCATAGCCTCAAAGGTGTCTGCAACAGCAATAATACGGGCTCCTAAGGGAATGTCTTCCCCCTTTAGTCCATCAGGATATCCCTTTCCGTCGTATCGTTCGTGGTGATGATAGACAATGGGAATAATCTTTTCCAAGAATCGTAAGGGTTTTAATATCTGAGCTGAAATTGCCGAATGAGTCTCCATAATGGCCCGTTCTTCCGGCGTCAGGGGACCCTCTTTCAAAAAGATCGACTCCCTGATACCTATCTTTCCGATGTCGTGGAGAAGAGCTGCCTGCCGGATGTCCTTTACCATATTCGTGGCAAGTCCCATCTTTTGGGCTATGGCCACGGAATACCTGGTCACCAACTCTGAATGCCGTCGTGTATAAGGATCACGCGCTTCTAACGCCTCTGCCAATGATTGTACCGACTCCCAATAGGTGTCTTGTATTTGAAGCTCTTTTTCCTGCGCAATGCTCAAATACTTTTTAACGCTCTCTTCAAGGTTGCTATTTTCGACAATAAGGAGTTTGTTTTGTTTCTGGTGGGAATCAAATAGGTGTTTAAAATCCTTTACCGAACGATGCTTCTCAAGGGCCTCGTTTACTACCGATCTCATCTCATCGGAATTCCATGGCTTGACCACAAATCTGTATACTTCGCCCTTGTTAACGGCATTTATCACTGTCAGCCTGTCTGAAAACGCTGTAAGCATAATCTTGAATGTATCCAAGTCCCTGGAACGCAAACTCTCCAAGAACTCTATTCCATCCATTTCCGGCATCTTACAATCGGTAATAATAAGATCTACGTAATGATCATCCAAGATGCGCAACCCCTCTTTGCCGTTGGACGCCTCAAAGAACTTACGACCGTTTCCCCTCAAGGTGCGCTTCAGGGAATGGATGATCGAAGGTTCATCATCTACCAGAAGGATTTTGTCCTCAGTTCTGTGTTCCATGGTTACACCTATCCTGTGTTATTTTTCCTGATATCCTTGAACCACTGGTCGATTTCAGCTTTTTGAAAACGCCAGTGTTTTCCCACTTTTGATGCGGGGATATTTCCTTCCTGACATAATTTGTAAAGGGTGGATTTGGGTATTCTAAGGTACTCTGCCACCTCAGTTATGGTCATAATCATGTCCGAACCGCTCATATCTCCTCTGCACCAAAATAGGTAAGTTTGGTGACTTTTTAGAAGTCATCAATGTCCATTGTTCATTGCGGTCTGATTCTACAGTTATTGCCCGTTATTTTGGCTTACTATACTTTATCGGTATGGGAAGGTGTTGCCTTTAGCAAATTCGGCAGGATGTAACACCTTGATATACAAGATATAATTTAGGATATCCGCCCGGAAGCATTGGTTGCTTGCGCATATTTCGAGTGGGGAATAGTTATTCGTTACTCGGGAATGCTCTGAAGAAGGCGAACAAGGAATTGCACAGGCGTGAGGCAAAGGATTAGGAATGTGGGAATTGAGGAATTAAGGAATTCCTAAATTCCCCAATCCATCAATTTTTCTTAGTTCTTACCCCACTTTTACGGCGACGCGCCAGTTCTCTCATATCAACCACTTGATCCGATTCATCAACGATCTCTCTGCCGAGAATCTCTTCCAGAACATCTTCAAGTGTTACAACTCCTGCAAGCCCACCAAACTCATCTATCACTACAAAGAGATGTTGCCGGCACTCCAGAAACTCCACGAGCAACCTGTCAAGCGGTATCGATTCAGGGCAGAAGTGAACAGATTTCATGAGATTACTTAATTTCAAGTGATGTTTGTCGCTTGCAAGGGCGGAGAGCACTTCACGACGTTGTACAATCCCAACAATGTCTTCCGGATTTTCATCATATACCGGGACCCTGCTGTGAGGCCACATCCCTGTCTTTTCCTGTGTCTCTTCAAGGGTCAGATGCTCGCTGAGAGAAAAGATGACCGTTCTTGGGGTCATGATATCTTTGGCTGTCTTGTCTTCCAGAGAGAGTATATTTTTGATAACTTTTTCCTCATCCGGTCTTATCTCTCCAGCGAGACGACCCAATCTGGCCATGATTATAATCTCTTCGGCAGATACCGTCTGGATAACCTTTTTTCGAGCAACAAGACGGGTTGCAAATTGACAGAGCCACACCATTGGCGTAGAAACCAGCACAAGCCACTGGAGAGGACGGGCAATAAAGGGTGCTAATTGCTTGCTATAGACTACCCCTGCTGTCTTGGGAATTACCTCTGAGAAGAGAAGTATAGAAAGGGTAAAAAAGACCGAGAAATAGCCTACCCACTCATGTCCAAAGGCTGAGGCAACAGCCGATCCTGCTATGGTGGCACCCGCTGTATTTGCTATGGTATTTAACGATAAGATCGCCGATATGGGGCGTTCTACATCCTTTCGCAAATTTTTGAGTATACGGCCCGAAGATTTGCCGGCTTGAACCGTTGCTTCGATGTGACTTAGTGGGACTGAATATAGGACAGCCTCAAACAAAGAGCACATGGCGGAGATAATGATAGCAAATCCTGCAGCGAGAATAAGTTCAGTCATGAAGGATACCTCTTTTTTTGGTCGAGTAGACGAGTTGTCGAGTCGTCGAGTTGTCGAGTCGTCGAGTGGTCGAGTCGTCGAGTGGTTCCATTTTTATTAAGGATACAAAAGACGCCGATTTTTTGCCAGATAAAATTTGACAGTTTGCATATGTGCTGGTAAAAAATGAATCTGATTGGTTGAGTCGTCAAGTTGTCAAGTGGTCAAGTGGGGTGGTTATGAGTGAAAAGTTAAGAAATGATTTTCGTGACCTGGAAGTCTGGCAGAAATGTCGAAAGATTAGAATGAGCATATGGAAATTATGTAAGACATTTCCAATAGAAGAAAAATTCCGGTTAGCGGATCAGATGATTCGAGCTTCAAGATCTTCCACCGCAAATATTGCGGAGGGATATGGACGTTATCATTTTTCAGGAAGGTATACAATTTTGCCGACAATCGCGTGGTTCGCTCTATGAATTGATGAACCATGTCCTCACGGCAGAGGAATGCGAATACATCGACCAAAATCGATCGGCCGAGTTAATCAAAGATTTGATTTCGGCTATTCGTGTCCTAAACGGATACATTAAGTATCTTAAATCAAGGAAAGACAAGTGACCACTCGACCACTCAACGACTCGACTACTCGACCACTCGACCACTCGACCAAACCAAAAGAAACCATATATTTAGTAGACGGAAGTTCCTATATTTATAGGGCCTATCATGCGATCCGTCATCTTTCGAATTCCAAAGGGCTTCCCACAAATGCTTCATTCGGTTTTACCAGGATGTTGTTGAAGTTATTTGAAGACCGGCAACCATCATATCTTGCTATGGTTTTTGATGCTAAGGGTCCCACCTTTCGTCATGAAATCTACAAAGAGTATAAGGCAAATCGCCCTCCCATGCCGGAGGACCTGTCGATTCAGATTCCGTATATTAAAAAGATAGTAGAAGGATTTAACATTCCGTCCTTAGAACTCAATGGCTACGAGGCAGATGACATTATAGGAACCATTGCCGGAAAAGCAACAGAAAAGGGGTATAAAACAGTAATTGTTACCGGCGATAAAGACTTCAAACAACTTATCTCTAAATCAGCTTCTCTCTGGGACCCCATGAAAGACCGCTCTATTACTTATGAAGGTTTTAAGGAAGAACTCTCCATAGAACCGGAGCAGTGGATCGATATATTGGGGCTTGCCGGCGATTCTTCCGACAACATTCCAGGCGTTCCGGGAATTGGCGCAAAGACCGCCGTCAAACTTGTTAAACAGTTCGGCAACATCGCCCATCTTTTAGAACATATAGATCAGGTCAAGCAAAAAAGACTGCGTGAAAATCTAATAGCTCATGTTGCTCAGGCACAGCTAAGCCGCAGGCTGGTCGCCATTGATATTAATGTCCCCCTTTCATATAATTTTCAAGACTTCCGGGTTGTACCGCCGGACCGGGAAAAATTAGGGGTCCTTTTCCGGAAACTTGAGTTTCGCCAACTACAAAAGGACTTTTCCCCGGAGCAGGATCTCTCGAAGAAGTCGTATCGCACCATATTCTCAGACTCAGAACTCAGGGCCCTGATAGAAGATCTGAAAAAGGCCGGTACTTTTACCTTCGACCTGGAGACCACATCGACAGACCCTATGACGGCCGAAATAGTGGGACTATCCTTTTCATGCCGCTCCCATGAGGCCGCCTATATCCCTTGTGCTCATTCGTATCCTGATGTCCCCGCCCAGCTTGAGCTCGGCAACGTACTCCGCTCGCTAAAACCGTTACTCGAAGACCCAGCCTGTCTAAAGGTAGGCCAAAACATCAAATACGATACTACCATTTTAAAACGGTACGGGATCGCTGTTGGGGGGATCATGTTTGATACCATGATTGCCTCCTATCTTCTCAATCCTTCTATTCGGGCACACAACTTAGAAGCAATTGCAAGGGATTATCTTAATCACAAGATGATTACCTATAAAGAGGTAACAGGACGCGGAAGGGGGACCCGCCCGCCTCGCCTTGCTCGCATGGCGGGCGTGGCCCTTCGATTCGACGAGGTTCCCATAGAGAGCGCTTCAACCTATTCATGCGAAGATGCGGACATCACACTTATGGCCTCCCAGGTATTAGGGCCGAAGCTCAAGGAAAAAGGGTTTGAGTCGCTCTTTAACGATGTTGAGATGCCGCTGGTCCCTGTATTGATAGATATGGAAATGACGGGAATCCGGGTAGACAGTGATCGTCTCATCGAACTTTCAAAAGATTTCGAGCAGCAGTTACATCTCCTTGAGGATCAGATATTTTCTGTGGCCGGGGAGAGCTTTAATATAAATTCACACCAGCAGTTAGGAAAGATACTCTTTGAAAAATTGAACCTCCCGTATCAGAAAAAAACTAAAAAAAAGACCGGTTATTCTACAGACTTAGAGGTGTTAACCACCCTGTCAAACCAGCACGAACTTCCCGGGTTGGTCCTTCGCTATCGATCTCTTTCCAAGCTCAAGTCGACCTACACGGACGCCTTGTTGGGTCTTGTTCATCCTGATACAGGACGTATACATACCTCCTACAACCAGACAGTGACCGCCACCGGAAGGCTGAGCAGCAGCGATCCGAACTTGCAGAATATTCCCATTCGAACCGAAGAAGGGCGAAAGATTCGTGAATCCTTCATCCCCAGGCAAGGGTGGAGGCTCCTCTCTGCTGATTACTCCCAGATTGAATTGCGTATCTTGGCCCATTATTCAGAAGATCCCGTACTGGTCAAGGCATTTGAGGAGGATGAGGATATTCATGCCAGAACCGCTTCAGAGGTCTTCCAGTTATTTCCCGAATTTATTACTCCGGATATGCGGCGACAGGCAAAAGTAATCAACTTTGGAATAATTTACGGAATGAGCCCGTTTCGTCTCTCAAAAGAACTGGGAATCAGCACCGGCACGGCAAAGAAATATATTGAAAACTATTTCGTGCAATACAAGGGGGTCAAAGAATACATTGACCGCACTATTGAGACGGCGCGCGAGAAAGGCAAAGTCACTACCCTGCTGAACAGACATAGATATCTTCCGGATATCCGCAGCAAAAACCGGACAGCAAGAGAGGCCGCTGAGCGCACG
Source organism: Desulfobacterales bacterium (assembly GCA_030672555.1). Lineage (GTDB taxonomy): Bacteria > Desulfobacterota > Desulfobacteria > Desulfobacterales. The sequence goes on along the minus strand of DAOVGD010000206.1, from coordinate 749 downwards.
GCAATAAATACGCCTATTCAAGGGACGGCAGCGGACTTAATCAAGGTTGCGATGATACGCTTGCATGATGCTATTCAAAGTGAGGGACTTAAGGCAAAAATGGTCCTTCAGGTACATGATGAGTTGGTTTTTGAGGTGCCCCCGGAGGAGGTTTCAAGACTTAAAGACCTTGTTAAAAGGATAATGGAGGGTGTGCATCCATTGAAGGTGCCTATTAAAGTGGACATCAATGCAGGGAAGAATTGGGCGGAAGCGCATTAGAATTGGTTAAATGGTCAAGTGGTTAAGTGGTCGAGTGGTCAAGTAGTTAGGTAGTGAATCTGTAACTGCCGGGGTTCAAAGTTCAGGGGTTCACGGTTCAAGGTTAAACTGACCCGCCCGCCTCGCCTGAGCGAGAGCGATGGCGGGCAGGTGGAAGAGAGGTTATACGAATGCGGAATTCGTCCGGTTCTTATAACGGAGCTTAGAGAAAACTCTATGTTGCCTTGTAAGTGAAGAGAGCAAGGCGAGCAACCGTGAACCGTGAACCCTGAACGTGACAAACCTGAGTAGTTACTGAATTTCCAAAGAAAAGGCACAAAGCTTGAAAACCTTGTGCCTTTGAACTCCCTATGGTGGTAATCTGGATAGACACTAATTAATAGTGCTTTCACGACCGGTGTCCGATTCTATTCCCTTTCTTGCCTCCGGCAGGAATGCCGGCAAATTCTCTTCTGTTTCTTTAAAAAGAGATTCACCTTCTTCCCGTT
>DAOVGD010000034.1 GCA_030672555.1 Desulfobacterales bacterium | reverse complement strand
CTCTGCCCTATGCGCTATATTTCTTAAGTATCAACGTAGCATTGGTCCCGCCAAACCCAAAAGAATTCGACATGGCAATCTTTACATCCTTTTTGCGTGCCACGTTGGGTACGTAGTCTAAATCGCATTCGGGATCGGGATTCTCCAGATTAATGGTAGGAGGTATAACACCGTGTGTAATGGTCAAAGCCGTGAAAACTGTCTCCACGCCACCGGCGCCTCCCAGCATATGCCCGGTCATCGATTTAGTAGAACTTATCGGAACCTTATAACTGTACTCACCAAAGACTGTCTTTATCGCCTGGGTTTCATTAGCATCATTCAATGGAGTGGACGTTCCATGAGCATTGATATAATCAATATCCTCAGGCCGCAACCCGGCATCATTCAATCCTTCTTGCATACAGCGCGCAGCTCCTTCACCGTTAGGAGCAGGAGCGGTCATGTGATACCCGTCTCCACTCATACCATAGCCGATAATTTCAGCGTAAATTTTTGCATCCCTTTTGAGAGCCCCCTCTAATGATTCCAAAATCAACATGCCGCTCCCCTCGGCCATAATAAAACCGTCACGGTCTTGGTCAAAGGGCCTGGAGGCCTTTTTAGGATCGTCATTCCTGGTCGAAAGCGCCTTTAACGCGTTGAAGCCGCCCACCGCAAGAGGGGTTATCACAGATTCTACCCCACCGGAAATCATTGCATCAGCAGCTCCCCGCTTTATAATGTGATAGGCGTCTCCAATGGCGTGAGAGCCTGCAGCGCACGCTGTCACAACCGCGCTATTCGGGCCCTTTGCTCCAAGCAGTATCGATATCTGTCCAGGCGCCATATTTGCGATCAGCATAGGGATAAAAAATGGGCTGATCCCTTTTGGCCCTTTTTTTAGCAAAGCAGAATGGTATTTTTCCATCGTGCCGAGGCCGCCCAGACCACACCCTGTCATCACGCCTATCCGGGTAGCAGTAGAACCGTTCACCACGTATCCCGAATCTTCCAACGCTATACGAGCAGCAGCAACAGCATAACATATAAATTGATCCATACGGCGCGCCTGTTTGGCAGGCATAAAATCCGCCGGATTGAAATCCTTAACCTCACCTGCAATCTTGGTCTCAAAATCAGTAGTATCAAAGCGAGTGATCTCACCGATCCCTGATTCGCCATTGCAAAGTGCATCCCAACTCTCTTGGTTTCCTATGCCAAGTGGCGTCACCAAACCGATACCCGTTATTACAACCCTGCGGTCCAAGGAATACCTCCCTTATGTTGTTTTCTTTAAAAAATCTTTACAAAATACTTACATAGTCATTATTGGTTAAATGGTCAAATCGTTGAGTGGTCAAGTGGTTGACTTTACCCTACTCGACAATTCGACAACTTGACTACTCGACTAAATTTCGGTATTCGAATTTCACCTGAACGTAGCTTTTCGTTCAGGCACTAGGAGGCTGTCCGAGAATTATGTCCGTAACGAAAAAGAGTGAGAACGAGACAAAATTTTCGCAAATTTCAGGAGAATAGCAGGCCTATTTGACGAAAACTTGCGGGAATTTGGGCCGTTTCTCACTCTTTTGCAGTAGGATCAGAATTCTCGGACAGCCTCCTAGTTATTACTTTGTATTAACGTAATCAATCGCATCCTGAACAGTTTTTAGTTTCTCGGCATTCTCATCAGGAATCTCTATATCAAAAGCCTCTTCCATAGCCATTATTAATTCCACCAAATCGAGGGAATCCGCGCCCAAATCATCCACAAAAGATGCTCCGGGGACAACCTCATCTTCTGAAACGCTTAACTGTTCCGCAATAATTTTTTTCATCTTTTCTTCCATCGACATGCTCCATCCTCCTTAAGTTCACAACTAGACTATTAATAACTACTCAGGCGCCTTGCCACAAAGACACCAAGATCGTAAAGGGCACTAAAAAGTGCCTAAAGTTTAAAGTGCCTAAAGTTGAGGAGTGCGCCTTCGGCGCAATTAATTTTAGATTGACAGAATACCTTAACTTTAGGCACTTTAAACTCTTTGTGAATGTTTACATATACATACCACCGTTTACGTGTATCACCTGACCAGTGATATAGGACGCATCCTCTGAAGCCAAAAAGGCCGCTGCTCCGGCAACGTCTTCTGGTTGTCCCATTTTCTTGAACGGTATCTGTGCTACCATAGCCTCTTTTACTTTTTCTGAGAGTTTTGCTGTCATTTCAGTATCTATAAAACCTGGCGCAATGGCATTTACTCGAACACCTCGTGAAGCGAGTTCCTTTGCTGCGGTTTTTGTCAACCCTATCAGCCCTGCTTTGGATGCAACGTAATTCGCCTGACCTGCGTTTCCCATCGCACCAACCACCGATGCAATGTTAATGATACAGCCGGATCGCTGCTTCATCATTACCTTGGCCGCAGCCTGTGTGCAGAGAAAAGCCCCTTTAAGATTTATATCAATTACACGATCCCAGGCTGCTTCTGTCATACGAACGAGGATGGCGTCCATAGTAATCCCCGCGTTGTTTACTAAGACGTCGATCCTTCCCTCTTCATCCATAATCTTTTTGAAAAAATCACTCACCTCGGATGGGGAAGCCACATTCACCTTGTACCCAACAGCAGTCCCGCCTTCCTTTTCAACGAGCTTTATAGTTTCGTTGGCAGCTTCATCATCCGGGTCATAATGGTTGAAGATTATCTTTGTATCCGGTCTGGCAAATCGAAGCTCGATACAACGACCAATCCCTTTTGAACCACCGGTAACTACCACAATCCGTTTTTTTTCGTCTTCCACAGTTTCACCTCGACTCTTTTAAACGTTTTATCAAAGCTGGAAGTATCTCAAATATATCCCCTTCAATACCATACGTTGCCACCTCAAAGATGGGGGCAGACCGATCTTTATTGATTGCCACGATCACCTCGGAAGATTCCATGCCAACGAGGTGCTGCACCGCTCCTGAAATACCGCATGCTATATACAGCTTCGGGCATACTGTCTTCCCTGTCTGACCTATCTGATGACGATACGGCATCCATTCCGAGTCGACCGGCGGTCTGGAAGCGCCAACTGCACCGCCCAAAAGTTCAGCAAGGGTCCGTACCAGCTCAAAATTTTCACTATTTTTTAACGCCCGCCCCCCAGCTACCACAATATCCGCATCTGACAGCAAAGCTTCTTCTCCTTCGCTCTCGCTAATATGTTCTACGAGCTTCGACCGGATAGAATAGGCACTTGGATCAAATGGGATTTCCACGATCTCAGACTGAGCATCTGGATTGACTTGAGGCTTTTTCATTACATTGGGCCGGACGGTCGCCATTTGGGGTCTGTGATTCGGACATACAATAGTGGCCATGATATGTCCGCCATAGGCTGGACGCGTCTGCAACAACAAATTCTTTTCGGGATCTATTTCCAATTGGGTGCAGTCAGCGGTAAGTCCTGTTTCGAGCCGGGTAGCAACCCCCGGAATCAGTGAACGTCCTATGGCGGTAGCACCACTCAAAACAATTTCCGGTTTGTATTTATTGATTATATCAACTAAAATATCAGTATATAATCCATCATTGAAGTTGGCACAATCGGGATGATTAACATAATAAACAGTGTCGGCTCCGTATCCGGCAAGTGATTCTACCTGATCGCGCATGTCAAAGCCGATAACCACCACGGCAAGCGGTACACCCAAAGTATCGGCCAACTCATGCCCTTTTCCCATTAACTGATATACAACCGGAGCCATGCATCCCTTTCGTTGCTCCGCAATGATCCACACTCCTCTATATTGGGAAAGATCGACATCGCTATCACCCTTTTCTTCGGGCTCCTCCGGTTCTATGGTGATAGCTCCGGTTTCACACGCTGCTTCACAAGAACCGCACAACTGACACTCATCCTCATTGATAACCGCCTTTTCATTTATCAATTCGATCGCATCCGTAGGACAAATATCCACACACGATCCGCATCCTGTGCATTTTTCCGGATCAAATAGTATCATGAAGGAATTACTTTTTCTCCACTGCTTATGATGACTATATCAATCATAAAAATTAGTATAAATTACAATCAGTTGCCAGAGTCAAACGTTTCCCGCATTTACTCTTCTTACCAGTTCTTGCCGAAAATAACAACAAAAAAAAATCGACAACCTCTCAAAAATCTTGAGGCGCGATTTTTTGTCTTCTGACCTCTGACCTCTGTCTTCTGACCTTTGCCTTTGTTTCTTATCCGACCTTAAGTTTCTGCAAACGATCGACCAGGGCGTCCACCTGTTCAGCCACTGAACCTTCCAGCCATTCTAAGTTGCTTTTTCGTTCAGGCTTAAAAACATCGGTTACCTGCGTGGCAGAACCGGCTAACCCTAATCTCGCGGTAGTTGCCCCGATATCGGCAGCGCCCCATACGGCAATCGATTGTTTCTTGGCCCGCATCTTGTTTTTCAGAGAGGGGACACGAGGCTCATTGATCTCTTTAACCACGGTAAGAAGTGCGGGAAGTGGAACATCTATAACTTCATAACCATCATCCATAATACGCTCAACACGCATCGTCCCATCATCAACGCTTCTGATCTTGCGAACATATGTAACATAGGGGATATCAAGACGAACTGCCATCCCCGGACCAACCTGGCCTGTATCACCATCCACAGCCTGCTTGCCGCAAAGGATAAGGTCAAAGTCTCTCAGATTCTTTGCACCCAGGGCCAATGTATAAGAAGTGGCCAATGTATCCGCTCCCGCAAATGCGCGATCACTTAAAAGGACAGCGTCATCAACGCCATATGAAAGGGCATCCCTCAGGGCTTCTTCTGCCTGAGGCGGCCCCATAGTCATAACGGTGACTTTGCCTCCATGAAACTCTTTCAACCTAAGCCCTTCTTCAATTGCATACATGTCATAAGGGTTAATGATCGACTCAACCCCGTCCCGTATCAAGGTATGGGTTTTGGGGTCTAAACGAACCTCCTTGGCATACGGCACTTGTTTAATAAAGACTAATATGTTCATGGCCTACCTATTTTTCTTCCCGTACTCCTTATTCAGCGCTTGTCCCACAATGTTGCGCTGAATCTGGTTAGTACCCTCAAAAATCTGGAGTATTTTGGCATCCCGCATCATCTTTTCCGCAGGGTAATCCCTCATGTATCCATATCCACCCAGGATCTGTACCGCATCGGTGGTAACCTTCATAGCCACATCAGACGGAAAATATTTAGACATTGCCGCCGCCTTTGACACATCGTTTGCTCCGCTATCAATATATCTTGCTACCGCGTATACAAGCGCCCTGGCGGCCTCCGTCTGAGTTGCCATATCGGAGAGCATATGTTGAATAGCCTGAAATGCGATAATCGGTTTTCCGAACTGAACCCGCTCCCTGGCATATTCAACGGCCATGTCGATAGCCCCTTGAGCCAAGCCTACAGCCGCAGCCCCGATACCTGGACGGGACCGATCAAAGGTCTTCATGGTCACAATAAATCCCTGCCCTTCTTTTGCGATCAATCGGTCAGCAGGGATACGGCAGTCATTAAAAATCAATTCACGTGTGGCAGAAGACCGTATCCCCATCTTTTTCTCTTTTTTTCCGAATTCAAATCCGGGATCTCCTTTTTCAAGAATAAAGGCACTCGCCCCGCGAGCGCCTTTACTGTGGTCAGTCATTGCTATAACAGTATAGATATGGGCTTCGCCACCGTTGGTGATCCACTGCTTGGTACCATTGAGCACATAGTGATCACCATCCCTTACCGCGGTGGTACGCACCTTGCTGGCATCACTTCCCGCGTTAGATTCGGTTACTGCAAAGGCAGCCAGGTGTTTACCGCTGGCAATGTCAGGAAGATATCTTTTCTTTTGTTCCTCACTTCCTGAAAGAAGAATCGGATAGGTCCCGAGACCACTTGCACAATAGGTTGTTGTTATACCGGCGCAAACCCGGGAAAGTTCTTCGATGGCAATAACACTTTCAAGCGTGCCTCCACCCAAACCGCCATACTCTTCAGGAACAATCAAGCCAAAAAGATCTGCCTGGGCCAGAGCTTCCATAATGTCCCAAGGGAATGTCTCTTCCTCGTCCAGCTTCGCCCGTACAGGGAGTATTCGTTCCTGGGCAATCTGACGGGCGAGATCTCTGATCATCTCCTGCTCTTCGGTCAAAAAATAATCCATACGTCTCATCCTTCTTCATAAAGTTACAAAAAGCAACTACAGGTCAGTCAATGCCGTTGACTTAAGGAGAAAATCCTTCAAATTCCCCCCTTGAGGGGGGCGCAGGGGGGTGTAATCCATTGAAATAACATCCCCCTTAATCCCCCTTCAAAGGGGGACTTTAAAGGAACGCCCCTTAAGTCAACGGCATT
>DAOVGD010000107.1 GCA_030672555.1 Desulfobacterales bacterium | reverse complement strand
ATCTATTCAAGCTTATGTTGGTAATTTTGATGGTGCCAGCGGCATCTTTCAGATCAGCCAGTCCCCAGGAAGCTTCAACGTGATCCATAATAACTTGATCTTAAACATCACGGTAATTAATGTGACGGATGAATCTGCATTACCGTCGCTGCTGCCGTATCTCCCATTGCAATAAGAATTATAAAGAAGTCTCTTTCTTTTCCCTATCTTGAGAGTCCAAAGTTCTCTAAAAAAGTCTTTAAAGTCCCCCTTTGAAGGGGGATTTAGGGGGATGTAACTCATGGAAATACAACCAAAAACACCCCCCTGCCCCCCTCAAGGGGGGAATAAGTTGTGGTTTAATTATTTCATCAGGTTTTTTATAGCTGACCACAAAAATGATGCCATGTAGGCTTTCCTCCTTTATCAACTTATACTTTTTGTAACCGAGTTTATGAATGAATGCAGCCAAGAGGTCACTATCTACAGCCTTATGCTGCAAATCTTCAGATACATCCTGGGCGAAGGAGACTCCATAAGACAGCATGATTACACAGCAACCTATAACGATCATCGATGAGGTTCTTAAATTTTGTATCATGAATCAGCCTTCCTCTAACGTTTTTGAGATAATCCAGCAAAATTATTGCTCTCTCATAGGGAACTCGACAGTCATAAGTTCTCGTAACACACTGAAATAATTAAACCACAACTTATTCCCCCCTTGAGGGGGGCAGGGGGGTGTTTTTGGTTGTATTTCCATGAGTTACATCCCCCTAAATCCCCCTTCAAAGGGGGACTTTAAAGACTTTTTCAGAGAACTTTGGACTCTCAAGTTCAAAACAAGTGATCGATATTGGTTAAAGATGCTATGAATATTAATGAGAACGGTGTTTCGCCTGACATGGGGCTTGGAGTACTGGAGTATTGGAGTGTTGCTTATTCTTTTTTCCATTACTCCATCACTCCAATACTCCATCACTCCGGTACTCCGGTACCCCTTATCGTAACAACCGGTACGGAAGCGCTTTTCATAACATAGTCTGCTACACTCCCTAATAGTATGCGGTCCAAGCCTTTTCGGCCGTGAGTCCCTATAACGATAAGGTCCATTCCGTTTTTTTCAGCAAATGTGAGAATAGCTTCCGGGGCATCACCTATGATTACCTTTGCTTCGTAATTATGATAATCAGCACAAAAGTTGTCGCAAAATTCATCCATCATCTTTTCGCCACCTGCGGCGACTTCTCCGGAAAATTCAGTTAGTGTTGAATACGGCATGTTAACAACTGTTAAGTAACTCAAGTCGCGGACAACAAAAAGCAAATAGAGCCTGGCATCAAATTTTCGTGCAAAATCAATTGCATAAGGAACAACCTTTTTAGAACAATCAGAAAAGTCAACAGGGAAAAGTATCTTTTTGAATTCTTCCATTGCGCCCCCTTGTTTTTTAAAAGGTTTCGTAACTACTCAGGTTTGTCAGGTTGAACTTTGAACCTGAGCAGTTACAAGGTTTCAAGACAATAAGACTTTTTGCAAGATCTTCATGATAATGTCAATTATAAAATAAATTAAGATGTCAATCGAGGGCAAATAAATTTATTGAGACTTATTAGTGTTCACTTTTTGTTTTTCTTGTTAAACTTCTTAGGGGTGGTATAAATTTTGTGTTCATGATAGATAGATCTTATCTACATATGTTAAATATGTGCCAGGAATTGCTATCAAAGTGAGGGATATTGTTGAAACAAAAGACGACAGCGAAGTCAGGCGGGCTTACGGTAATTACTACCCATTTGAATGCGGATTTTGACGCACTTGCTTCAATGCTGGCTGCGCAAAAGCTCTATCCTGAAGCATTAGTGGTGTTTGCAGGAGCCCAGGAAAGAACCCTCAGAGATTTTTTTGTGGATTCGGCCACTTATCTATTCAACTGGGTAAAAATTAGAGAGATCGATCTTGATGCCGTGAAGCGTTTGGTTATTGTCGATACCCGCCAGAAGGGACGAATAGGAAAGTTCGCCGATATTATAGATCGGCCGGGGCTTGACATTCACATTTATGATCACCACCCCCCAATGTCAGATGATATTACAGGCTCGGTCGAGGTAATCGAATATACCGGCGCCAATATTACTATATTGTCCCGCATACTACGGGAAAGAAGGATTGAAATTACGCCTGAAGAGGCAACCATTATGGCTCTGGGCCTTTATGAAGATACCGGGTCATTTACGTTTTCTTCCACCACAGAGAACGACCTTGCAACAGCTGCATATCTTATTTCTAAGGGGGCAAATTTAAAAGTTGTTTCCAACCTGATTACGCGGGAGTTGGAACCGGAACAGGTGGCTATTCTAAATGAAATGCTTCAGGCTGCTACTCATTATGTCATTAATGGAATCGAAGTGGTGATCACGACCGTTTCGTCTGAAACTTATATTAATGAACTGGCAGTGCTCGTTCACAAGTTCAAGGATATGGATAACCTTGATGTTGTCTTTCTACTTGCCAGGATGGAAGACCGGATATATCTCATTGCCCGAAGCAGGCTTCGTGAAGTGGATGTGAGCGCAATATCCAGAGCCTTCGGAGGGGGAGGACATCCCTATGCGGCATCAGCCACTATTAAGGGGTTGACCCTTGCGCAAGCAGAAGAAAAACTAATCGAAATCTTGCAACAATGTGTGAATCCACGGTGGACAGCAAAGGAATTGATGTCTTTCCCCGTCATTCATGTAAGTCCCGCTTTAACAATGGAGGAGGCGCATGATACTCTTACGCGTTACAATATTAACGTATTGCTTGTGATGGAGAATGAAGAGCTTTTGGGGACTATTTCGCGACAGATTGTTGAAAGGGCCCTCCATCACGGTCTCAAGACGGTTCCTGTCCGAGAATATATGACTATGGAGTTTTCTGCCATAGATCCTACAGGTTTGCTTCCGGAAATACAGGAAAAGATAGTCGAAAACAAGCAGCGGCTCCTCCCGGTAGTAGCCAATGGAAAGGTGTTGGGGGTGATAACACGAACCGATCTCCTCAACGCCATGGTAAGTGAGTCGCGGGGCGGGGTACAATATTCGTTTGATTCCAAGTATCGTTTTAAATACACTCGAAAGCGAAACTTTGTGAAATTTATGGAACAACGCCTCCCTCACGAGATATTCCGGCTTTTAAAAAATATTGGCGAAGTAGCAGACACACTTGAATACCAGGCTTATGCAGTGGGTGGATTTGTCAGGGACCTCTATCTTTACAGAGAGAACCTCGACATTGACATAGTGATTGAGGGGAACGGGATTAACTTTGCAAAGACCTTCGCCAAAATGTGGAAAGGGCGTGTGCGGTCTCACGAAAAATTCGGGACCGCGGTTATTGTATTGCCGAATGGATTAAAGATTGACGTTGCCACGGCACGGATAGAATATTATAAGGCCCCTGCGTCAATGCCGACTGTTGAACTCGGTTCAATCAAGCTTGATCTTTATCGGAGGGATTTTACTATCAATACCCTTGCTGTTTGGCTTAGTAGTGAAGAGTTCGGGACATTGATAGATTTTTTTGGAGCACAAAAAGATATTAAAGATAAGACCATCCGTGTATTGCATAACTTGAGTTTTGTGGAAGATCCCACGCGCGTCTTTCGAGCAATACGGTTTGAACAGCGTTTTGGATTTAAGATAGGAAAACTTACCTCTAATCTTATAGAGAACGCGGTCAAGATGGGGTTTTTGAAAAAATTGACCGGCAAGAGACTATTTACAGAGTTGAGACTCATTCTGGAAGAAGAAGACCCCATGTTGGCTGTGAAAAGGATGGATGAATACGGACTCCTTCAATTTATATCATCGAAACTTTTTTTCAACAACGTCATGAAGCAATTGTTCATCAACATTCGAGGGGTACTGTCGTGGTATAATTTGCTTTTTTTGGGAGAATCCTATAAGAAGTGGGTGACTTATCTTTTGGGGCTTATTTATTCGCTTGATCAAAAAGAAACCGAGGAATTATGTTATCATCTGGAAATTCCGGAACGTTATCATGATTTTTGTCTTCGTGAGAAAGGAAAGGGAGAATCATTTTTACGATGGTTTATGCACCACCCGGATGCTTCTAACAGCGCTCTTTATGCTGAGCTCAGGCCGCTTTCCATAGAGACACTCCTGTTCATTATGGCAAAGGCGAGAAGTGATAGGGCTCGGATGGCAATTTCAACCTATATTACACATCTCAGACCAATGAAGATTTTCTTGAGAGGCGCAGATTTGAAGGAGTTGGGATTTACCCCCGGTCCGATCTATCGTAAGATTTTGAGCGCCGTACTCGATGCGAAGTTGAACGGGGAGGTAAAAACAAAGGCCGATGAAATAGATTTTGTGCGGGCAAATTGGCAGATAAATGTACACCAATAGGTTGTGGGAAATTTAGAACAGTTTATCTCACCGCAAAGGCGCAAAGAACGCAAAGTTTTTTTTAATCTTTTCCTTTGAAAGGTTATCTTACGCTTTTATCATTTTAGGTCTTTCTTTGCGTCCTTTGCGCCTTTGCGGTGAACTAATACCACATTTTAAGATGTTAAGTTAGAATGGAGAGTTTACTGAATGACAAAGAAGAGAATATTGAGCGGCATGCGTCCTACGGGCAGACTTCATCTTGGAAACTTCTTGGGGGCGTTGGCAAACTGGAAAAGGTTGCAGGACGAGTATGACTGTTTTTTCTTTGTAGCGGACTGGCACGCGCTGGCAAGCGACTATGCTAATACGGATAATTTAAAGGACTATATCCACGAAATGCTCATTGACTGGCTGAGTGTTGGCTTGTCTCCTGATCGATCTACCCTATTTATTCAATCGCATTTGCAGGAACATGCTGAACTTTTTGTTTTACTTTCCACCATAACTCCACTGCCATGGTTGGAAAGAAATCCTACCTACAAGGAGCAAAAGGAACAGGTAACTAACAAGGATTTATCAACATACGGTTTTCTTGGGTATCCGGTTCTGCAGGCCGCGGACATCATTATGTATAAAGCAAATGGTGTACCTGTGGGGGTAGACCAGCTTCCACATGTGGAATTGACAAGGGAGATCGCACGAAGGTTTAACCATTTTTACGGAGAGGTCTTCCCGATTCCCGAGCCAATACTGACCGAGGTCCCAAAGCTCCTTGGAATTGACGGACGCAAGATGAGCAAGAGTTATAATAATACAATCTATATATCGGAAAAACCGGAAGATATTAGTTCCAAGGTCAGCCAGATGGTTACCGATCCTCAACGTGCCCGGCGCAAAGATCCAGGCAATCCGGACGTCTGTAATGTTTTCAGTTTTCATAAGCTTTTTTCCGGCAAAGGGATTATAGAAAGGGTTGATCGTGAATGCCGCATTGCAGGGATTGGGTGCGTGGAATGTAAAAAGATCATGGCTGACAATCTGATAACGTTTCTTGCTCCAATTCGGGAAAAACGTGACTATTACGAGAAACATCCGGAAGTGGTCAGTGAGATCATAAAGGAGGGGACCGCAAAGGCTCGTAAGATAGGGAGCCAGACTATGGAAGAGGTGCGGTCAGCAATGAAGATCGATGGGACAATCTTCTTATAATGTACAATTGGGGGAAGTTTTTGAAGGCCCTATGGATCTTCTTGTATACTTGGTCAAGAAGAACGATATCGATATTTACGATATTCCCATTGCGGTGGTCACCGAACAGTATTTGGGCTGCCTGGAGCTGATGAAAGAACTCTCCCTTGATGTATCCGGAGATTTTTTGGTAATGGCAGCAACCTTGATGCAGATAAAATCTCGAATGCTGATTCCCGCTGCACAAGACAACGAGGAGGATGAAGGCGCGGAAGACCCCCGGATGGATCTCGTACAGCCGCTTGTGGAATATCTGCGATTGAAAAGCGCCGCTGAACAACTGTCACATATATCCTTGTTAGACAGGGATACCTTTGTCCGGGACGTAAAAGAAGATTCGATCGAGGCCGATGTAACATTCAAGCCGTTGAGGCCGGTGGGGCTTTTTGAATTGATCGACGCATTTCAGCGTATACTGAAAAATGCTTCAAAAGAACATTTTGTTGATATAACGAAGGACGCCATTTCTGTAAGGCAAAGAATATCAGAACTCATGGAGATCCTTGAAGAAAGAAAGAATGTCACGTTTCAGGAACTTTTTCTGGGAAAACATTCCAAAAAGATGCTGATTGTTACATTCTTGGCTATTCTGGAGATGATCAAGCTCCGGTTGATTCGCGTAATGCAACATATCGATTCCGGGATTATAAGGATTTATGCTGGACAGTCTTAGGCCTATTATAGAAAGCCTCATATTCGTGGCAGATGAACCGCTCAGTATTAAACAGCTTGAAGCGATGCTGGGTGGTGTATCCCGCCAACAGATCAAGGACATACTGCAACAGTTAATGGCCGAGTACGAGACAGAAAAACGCGGATTTGCCCTCCAGGAAGTGGCGGGAGGATATCAATTCCGTACCCGGCCCGAATACAGAGACTGGGTGATAAAACTGAAACAGTCGAGCCCGGCTAAATTGAGTCGCGCGGCCCTTGAGACCCTCGCGATCATTGCCTATAAACAGCCGGTATTAAGAACCGATGTGGAACACCTGCGAGGGGTGGACAGCGGGGGGATTTTTAAGACACTTTTGGAGCGGGATCTAATTCGAGTAATGGGGCGCAAGGATCTCCCGGGCCGTCCCATGGTGTACGGCACCACGAGGCGATTTTTGGAGGTCTTTGGATTAAAGGATCTTAGTTCTCTTCCCACCTTAGGGGAGATGGAGCAATTGGAAGAGTCGTGGCCGAGCGTATCCAAGTCGTCTTAGCGCGCGCGGGCATCGCATCCCGCAGAAAGTCCGAAGACCTTGTCCGCCAGGGACGTGTCACGGTCAATGGCAAAGTGATTAAGGAACCCGGTTTCCCGGTCACATTCGGAAAGGATGATATCCGGGTGGACGGTCGTCCTGTCCGTTGTCTTGAATCAAAGATTACACTGATCCTCAACAAACCAAAGGGAGTAGTTACCACCGCAAGGGACCCTCAAGGAAGACCGACAGTTACAGACCTTGTGGCTCGCCTGAAACACCGCCTTTTCCCCATAGGAAGGCTTGATTATGACACCGAAGGTCTTCTTCTCCTTACCAATGACGGATCATTAGCCCAACGCCTCCAGCACCCCCGATACGGGGTTGAAAAGGTCTACAAGGCAAAAATAAAGGGGCGTCCTGATTATTCTGCCTTAAAACGTCTTTGTGAAGGAGTGATCTTAGACGGGAAAAAGACAGCGCCTGCCAAAGTAAAAAAAGTCGGTACAACACAGGAACACACATGGATCGAAATCGCCATTCACGAGGGGAGAAACCGTCAGGTCAGGCGAATGTGCAAGGCTGTTGGCCATCCAGTACTAAAGCTGAAACGGATCGGTTATGGTGCGCTTAAGTTGGGAGATTTAAAACCGGGAAGTTACCGAATATTAACAGCGCGTGAGATTGCTGTTCTGAAAGAAGCTGCGAAGCCTGACAGGCAAAAAAACGGATAAGATTAGCGATATCCGGAAGGATTATGCTGAAACAGACTCATTTGCTGGCTGACCGCGGGGCCGATTTTGGTTGTGAAACTATGCTGTCCGGAAGAGGCTTCTACGCCTTTTGCGTGATTTAAAAAACCGGAAGTATCGGATCAGCCTGTTCTTTCTATGGGTCAGTAATATCGATATTGCGCTGGAACGTATTGCGGATCGTGTAAGAAGAGGGGGGCATAATGTTCCTGAGAGTATTGTCAGAAGACGTTTCAACAAAGGGCTGAGCAATTTTTTTAACCTGTATCGTCCCCTGCTCGATTCATGGGCTATCTTTGATAATTCGACGAGTACCCCTTCACTGGTGGCT
>DAOVGD010000100.1 GCA_030672555.1 Desulfobacterales bacterium | reverse complement strand
GGTTGGAACGAGAAGGGATTTCAATTAACGACCTCGAAAAAATGCTAAAGGAATATGACAAGAAGAAAAGAAAATAGTTTTTACCACACGTTTTGGTTGCAGGGGCGGGGATTGATGAAAATAGATTCGGGCGGCATAGATTCCAACCTCCTGTATCTATTGATAGCAATCATTGTTACAACATTTATTGTTTCCGTAATAATGGCAAAAGCTTCGGCCACGATCGCGGTTGCAGTGGTAATGGCCATACTTGTATGTATGGTAAGTTTTGCCAACACAGATGTTGCATTATACATCCTTGTATTTTCAATGTTGCTGTCCCCTGAATTCGGCCAAAGAACTACTGGTGGCTCAGGCATGACCTTGAGGGTGGATGATTTTCTTCTCGTGCTCATAGGTTTTTCGTGGCTTGCCCGGTCAGCGTTGCACAAGGAATTGGGGCTCTTTTTGAAAACACCACTGAACAAACCGATATTTTTCTATCTGGTGGTGTGTATCTTATCAACTGCTATTGGCATGCTCGTCGGGAATGTTCGGATACAAAGTGGCTTCTTCTTTGTGCTGAAATATTTTGAATATTATATTGTCTATTTCATGGTAGTCAATCATATCCAGTCCAAAAAGCAGGTGAAATATTTGATTATAGCTTTACTTCTTACCTGTGTCATTGTGGATATCGTAGGGTTGGCCCAGATACCCTCTGGGCAAAGGTTGTCAGCTCCCTTTGAGGGGGAAATAGGGGAACCAAATACTTTTGGTGGGTATTTGGTTCTTATGTTGGCAATCTCTATCGCTCTATTCGTAAGTATTGATTCGAAGAAAGTCAAGGCTGTTCTATTGATGGTTACGGGTCTAAGCATTGCGCCCCTTTTGTTGTCTCTATCAAGAGCTTCATATCTTGCGTTTGTACCTACCTATTTTACCTTGATTGTGTTGTCTAAGAAAAAAGGGGGCTTAATAGCTGTCTTGGTGTTTGCATGCCTGGCATCTCCCTTGCTGATGCCCGAAAAGGTAATCAATCGTGTTGCGTACACTTTTTCCCAAAGAGCTCAACAGGGCCAAGAAAAAATCGGCACTGTGAGGTTGGACACCTCGACATCTATTAGATTAAGGAGTTGGGCAAGAGGGTTTGAGGCAAGCATGAAAAGACCCATATTTGGTTATGGGGTAACTGGATGGCATTTCATAGATAATCAGTTTACTAAAGTGCTTGTAGAAACAGGATTTTTGGGGCTGTCAGCGTTCCTTTTTCTGCTATATTCGATTTTTAAGGAGGGCTGGAAGGTATTCAAGGGGACCAATGATAAATTTTATAAAGGGATAACCATGGGATTCCTGGCAGGATTGGTTGGGTTGATAGTGCATTCGTTAGCCGCCAATACTTTTATTATTGTACGTATAATGGAGCCGTTTTGGCTGCTGGCGGGAATCGTAGTGGTGATTCCGGCAATTGAGGCGAGGGAAAAGGCGCAAAACGGTCAAATTGGCGAGTATGCAGTTGGCTAAAATCGAAGACAAGGAAAGTCTTTATCAGAAGGCACGCCGGGGCGGGATACTAATAGGTTTATCCAATGCCCTGAAGTTTTTCCTTACAATGGTGCGCACCATTGTTGTAGCCCGGTTTCTGGCCCCAAATGAGTTGGGGCTTATGGGAATCGTACTCTTTATGGTAGCAATCCTTGAAAGTTTATCTCAGACAGGCTTTGCTGGTGCTCTCATTCAGCAAAAAAAAGAAGTGGGGCCGTATCTCAATACTGCATGGACCGTTTCAGTAGCGCGAGGGATCGTTCTATACTCCATTCTCTTCTTTTCGGCTCCTTTGGTGGCTTCTTTTTTTAACGCCCATAGCGCTATTCTCCTGTTTAAAGTGGTGGGAATCGCTTTTCTATTTGAAGGGTTCAAGAATATAGGAGTTGTTGTTTTTCGAAAAGAGCTTGAGTTCAAAAAGGAATTCTTGTTTCAGCAGATAGAGGTCTTCGCAGACATCTTTTTAACAATCGGATTGGCAATTGTCCTGCAAAGTGTATGGGCGTTGGTGTTAGGATATATCGGCGGCAAGGGGATAAAATGCCTGGCATCATATATCCTCCACCCCTACCGGCCAGGTCTGGCCTTTGATAAAGGAAAGGCACTCGAACTCTTTAGGTTTGGGAAGCATCTTCTTGGATCGAGCATCATCATTTTGCTTATTACCCAGGGTGATGATGCAGTGGTAGGCAAACTTCTTGGGGTTACGGCGCTTGGTTTTTACGTGATGGCTTACAAAATTTCCAACATGCCGGCCACAAGCATCACCCATGTTGTTTCACAGGTTGCTTTTCCGACCTATTCCAAACTCCAGGACGATCCGAAACGCCTACACAATGGCTATATTAAGGCCTTGAAATATATCGCGATCGTATCGGTTCCGGTCAGCGGAGGCCTCTTTGTCCTTGCACCGGAACTGGTAAAGTTTTTTCTCGGTGAACGGTGGCTCGAGATGGTGCCTGCCATGAGAATCCTCTGTGTCTTCGGGATGCTGAGGGCACTTGGCGGGACAACGGGCCCACTGTTTCTGGGGGTGGGGAGGCCAGATATTATCACCAAGCTGAATCTGGCCAAACTCGTGTTGATCGCTATCTTGATCGTTCCTTTGACTCTCCGATACGGCATTGTGGGGGCCTCATTAGCGGTCACGATTCCCATGATAATGGAGCAGAGTTTTTCATGGCATATCTGTGCGCGGATCATTAAGGGAAAAGTACGACAAATCCTTTCCGTTGTTGCTCCCTCTTTTGCGGGCACACTCTTGATGATGAGTTTTCTCGGGGTACTAAAACAGACTAGTATATTTTCGGGGGATAAGATAGCCGCACTGTGCTTGATTGCTGCCGGAGCTTTTTTCTATCTTCTCTTTTTTTGTTTGTTCTGTAAACGAGACATAATCGAAATCAGAACAATGTTGTTCCCGAGTTTAAAGGGCAAAGAGGCCGCGCTATGAATCCCAAAGATTTTAAGGAATATATTGCCTTTGAAAATGAAGGCAGGAGAACCGAATCTGTCCCTGCGGCCACGGTGGTGATTGTGACATACAATGCGGGAGAGGCGATCCTGGAACTGATAGATTCTCTTAAGAGACAGACCTTTTCCGAATTTGAAATTGTTGTTGTGGACAATGGCGGAAATGAACAGAAGGTGAACCAGATCATGGCCGAGCCGCTTCTGTATATCAGTAACAAACGCAATTTCGGTCTATCGCTTGGACGAAACATAGGAACAGCATATGCTCGTGCGGAGATTGTTATTTCTTTGGATGACGATTGCTTGGCCCACAAAGAACTGGTGGGAGCCCATGTACGCTGCTACCGAGATCCTTTGATTCTCGGCGCTAGAGGGACCGCAGTTCCAAAGAAAAGGCCTTTGTTCCACCACTTTCAGTCTCACTATTATCTCGGCCCCACTGCCAAGCCGACGGTGATAGTGTTAGAAGGGAACTCCTCCTTCAGGAAAAGTGTATTAAGCGATGTCGGTGGGTTCAACCCGGAGTTATTCGGAGCTGAAGGACTGGAACTTTCCTACAGGATTGTCCGGAAATATAAACGTCCGGAAGCGATTATCTATACCCCGGAGGCGATTATTTTTCACGATTATTCCAAGGGACTCCTTGATTATCTCGAAAAGTGTTATCGACATCCCAAGATGAGACATAAGCTGATGCAACAATATCCTCATATTATGAACTTTGCCAAAGAATATGATCTATGCTCCGAGTCAAATCACAAATTTTCATCTTTTTATGAAAAATGCGCGGTTAAAGTTGTCGGGCTTTTAGGGACAGCCGCTGAAAAACTTGCGAAGTATGAGTGCCGATGAAAGCTAAGATTCTATACATCTGTTACGAAGACCTCTCGGGATATAATGGGGCGATCCGTCATGTTATAGAGATCGTGAAAGGGTTGGCACAAAAAGGACACGATATTGATCTGTGCGTGCCGATATTACGTAAGAGTCGGCCCGTACTCAGTATGGGACAGAATGTACGACTCAGACATATTCCCACCGTGCCTGTGCAGGGAGTTCGTCCCCTGAGTTATGTACTCCTTTCTCTCCTCTATCTTCCTTTGCTATATTTACGGGTTCGACCTGATATCGTCTATTGCCGGGATATCAAATTCACCGTTCTTCCAGTGTTTCTCGCAAGAATTTTTCAGATACCCTGTATCCTTGAGGTGAACGGTCTTACAGATGAAGCAATGAAGGTCAAAAAGGTGGCTCCATGGGTCTTTTCTATTCTCGATACCTTCCATCGGTGGAATGTCAGGAGATCTGACCGCATTGTCACTGTCACCAGGGGAATCAAGAAGGAAATAAGTCACCGGTATGGCGTGAGTGCGGAAAGAATATCGATAATAACCAACGGTGTCGATCTCAAACGATTTCGCCCGGCACCGAAAGGAGAAGCAAGAAAGAATGCGGGGCTGCCCCAATCGTATCAATATGTCGGATTTGTTGGGGGGCTCTTCCCGTGGCACGGGTTGGACCAGTTGGTAATGGCAGCCCCCTATGTCCTTAAAGAGAGACCCCGGACCCGATTTGTTATCGTAGGGTCAGGGGTAATGGATAGACCGCTGAGAGCAATGATAGCACAACGCAAGTTGGGCAAAGCATTTGTTTTTACCGGGAGCGTTCCGTTTGATGCTGTTCCAAGCTATGTCAATTCCTTTAATGTTTGTGTCGTTTTCTTTAAACGGGTGCGAAAAGACCCGGGGGATCCAATCAAACTGTATGAGTATCTTGCTTGTGGACGCCCGGTGGTGGCAAGTAATGTCCCAGGATACGGTGATATGGTTGAATCGATAGGAGCGGGGATATCGACGATTTCCGAAGACCCTATTGCTACAGCGGACGCCATTTTGAAGCTTTTAGAAAACAACACAGTGGCTGAAACCATGGGAAGGAAAGGCTTTGAGCAGGCCCAAGCATACTTCGGCTGGGAAAAGAAGACCGAAGAAACCGAGCAGGTTATAAGAGAGGTCTTGGGGATAAATATACCTTTTCAGTTTCAATAATCATCTTTTCGACCGAAAAACAACGTTCTGCCTTTTGCCTCGCTGACATTCCCATCCTGGCAGCGAGATCCTTATTATTCATGAGCCTTAAAACAGCTACTGCAAGTGACTCCGGGTTTTTGGGTGGAATCAGAATCCCTTCCGCCCCATCTGATATTTGTTCAGTTATGCCATCTATTTGACTTGCGACAATCGGCTTCGCCATGGCCATGGCTTCAAGGACTACCATGGGGAATCCTTCCAGAATGGATGGGACTACAAACAAATCGATACAGGACAATAACTCTTTGATATCACGTCTGAACCCAGAAAAAATAATATGATTACTGATTCCCAGTTTACTGGCAAGCTCATTGAGTTTTCCATGCAATGGGCCGTCGCCAACAATCAATATTTTTACTTCCCGGTTGTATTTGAGGATATCTGGCACAGCTCGAATCAAGTATTCAAACCCCTTTTGCCAGACCAGCCGTCCAATTGCTCCTATCAGGAATTGTTCATCAGTAATTTTATATTCATCCCTGATGGTTCGGCAATGTCTGTCAGAATGCTCCGGGTGGTACTCCTTCAACTCTATTCCGTTATGAACTATGGATATTTTGTTCTCAGGTATTCTATGAACATTAGGCAAAGCTCTTTTCAGGGAGCTGGAGACCACCACAAAATGATTGACAAAAGTTTCTGTTAAACGATCCAATCCGGTATATATTACTTTTTTCCATAAAGGAATATCGTACGTTTCAACAAGCATGGCAACAGTGGATATTATCCCTTTGACACCTTGCCCCTTTGCCGCAATTCGTGCATAAAAGTCGGCCCGGCCTCCTTGGCTGTTTACAATATCAATGGAATGGGCACGAATGTGCTTCGAAATTTGCAGGATTATTTTAAAAACATTCTTGCTCTTGAAATTTACTCTCAGGACCTCTATGCCTTCGTTCCGCAGCAAGGGGGCCACTTCGCCCTCCGGAACGCATGCCACAAAAACATTATGACCGCGATTAGCCAATCCCTTGGCAAGTTGCAGATAGACTCTCGCACCACCGCCAAATAAAATGCCATCAATCACAAGAAGAATATTCATAGTTCTTTCTACTTAGGTCGGGACATGTTCTGTATCCAACCAGTTATTGGTCAAGCAACAGCGAATATATTTTCTTATATTGCCGAATAAATTCGTTGTATGAAAAATAATCTCTTGCCACTGGTATGCATCGTTTTTGATATTGTTCATAGGAACGCCGTAATTTTTCAATTCCGGCCTGCAAACTATTTTTCTCGGCCTCGCAGACCACGCCACACTGTTCCGTTTCAACCAAGTCGGAAATGCCGATGTGTCGAGAGGCAATAACAGGCTTGCCGAGTGCCAGAGCTTCAACAAATGAATGAGGGCAGGGCTTGCATGAATCCTCCTTAGTGGGGACAAGAATAACGGCGTGAAACTGAGCGTAAAATTGTTTCATATTCCGAACAAGCGCGTTATGCAGAATTACATTATTGCATTGCAAGTCTGTTAACAGCCTCTTGATTTTATCAAGATGTCTTCCTCGCCAGAGCAGTGTAAATTCACAATCAGTGAGTTCAGGGGCCGTCTGTAGGATGAGATCGATGCCTTTGGAGGAAAACTCGCTGGCTGCCTTGGAGATTGGGGCTGACGCAAATAGGATTTTAAACTTCTTTCCTTTTGGCGGCGCTGTCGGCTTGGGCGACTGTACTCCAGGATAAATGAGTTGCAGTTTTGCGTGGTGTATGCCGTTTTGCAGCAAAAGTTTTTTGTCTCGATTGCATTCAACAATAATAAGGTCCAATTTTGGCCAATAGTTTTTACAGGTCTCTATTTTGTCTAATTTAATTGCTGAGGCGCAAGTGAGAACAGCCGGTCTTCGGTCTAAAATTTTTAGATAAATCTTGCCGGTTACAGACCCGATTATGTGAATAAGATCAGAGTTGTTCTGAAGATAACGTGTGGCAAAATAACCCAACGGCAACATCCAGTTTGGATAGCATATCCTGGTACTTGAAAAACGAAATTTGCATTTTGTAGCGATCTCGTGGATGGCAGACTGAAAACCTTCCTGGCCTGTTAAGTTTGAATGCAGGATATACGCCTCCTGTGATAGTGCTTCACTGTTTGGTTGGTAGTCGTGCAGGAAAAAGCTTATTTTTTTTGGCATAGGACAGTCCATTCCAGCGGGGTGCTGGTTTTAAGTTTTTCCAAAAACCGGATAGTTCTAAAGCCCATGTTGTCCATACTAAGTATGTGCGATATTCTTGATATACAGGCCTGAATATAAAAGTGTTCAATGCAGGAATATAGATCAACCACTTCAAAACCGGCATTGATCAATTCATTTTGAAGTTCTGCCTTATTTTTATATGCCTTGTCATAGACCTCTATTTTTCCTCCTGATTCATATTTTCTCAAAAGTATTGGTTTGTTATGGCGAATAGCATCAAAAATAAAAAACCCTCCTGGATTGAGAACCTTTTTGATCTGACGATAAATTTTGTTTCTCTCTTTTAGTTTGAAGTGACGAATAAACCTGAATGAGTAAATCAAGTTAAATTTGCGCTCAAAATTAAGATTGAAGGCGTCACCTTTCATAAATTGCCAGGGCAATTCTACAGGAGTCCTGCTTTTGGCGATTTCCAACATTGCATCACTCCGGTCCAGAGCAATTCCTTCTTCAAAACCTCTAACTTCAGATGTTAATCTTGCTGGCCCACATGCGATTTCAAGAAGATGCCTGGCCTTATATCTTTCAATTATTCTATTAATACAGTCCACCTGACAACTATGCTGAACTCTACCCAACGGCCTTGAAAAACGCTCATCAATATATGACTTCGCGATATGATCTTTTTGGTATAAGCGTGCCAATTTCTCGCGACTATGATTCATGTTGGACTCCTAACAAAAAAACTGAGGGGATTCTTAAAAAATCTAACCTTCCAAGAAAGAAATTGAATCGAATTTAAAGAAAGGAGATTTGGTGCCGTAAAGAATAATATACAAAAAGACTGGTATAGTCAAAAAAATAGCGCTGAAATGACTTGAGCAGGCCTGACATAACGTAGGTCCTCCACCTCAGCTGAGTTTTTTATTATCCCAAAATGGGGGACAAAAAAGTGGGCAGAAAAGCCTTTAACATTTTGTGTGTGTCCGATGTCTCAATCAGCAAGGTAATCGGCGGCGGCGAACGAGCGCTTTATGAACACAGCACGCGCTTGGCCAAGAGAGGCCATTCAGTACATCTCTTGACACGCATGTATCCGTGGCACACCTCCAAAAGCGAAATCGTTAACGGTGTTAGAGAATGGCGGTTTGATTTCGATGATCGCGATTTTCTTAGATCTATTTATTCTACCGTTTTGAAAAGCAGACGACTGTTTGACACGCTTTGCGAGAAGTTCACCTTTGATATCATCAACTTTCACCAGCCGTTTTCCGCCCTTGGCGTGGTTTGTTCTCCGAACAGCAAGGGCACAAGGAAAGTATATACCTGCCACTCACTTTCTTTTGAAGAATTCCAAAGCCGAACCCCACAACCCGACGACATGGTGGGAAGGTGCCTCTATGCTATAAGCTGGCGATTAAGACGGGCCGTTGAAAAAAAACTCCTGGAACTATCCGATAAGATCGTGGTTCTGAGCGACTTTACCAAAAAAAAGCTTTTCCATAACTACGATATTCCTGACGAGAAGATAGTCCTCATCCCGGGCGGAGTCGATCTGGTCCGTTTCAGTCCTGCTACGAATCGGACCGCAATTCGAAAGAGATTACATATTCCCCCGAGAAAATTTGTCCTGTTTGTCGTGAGAAACCTGGTAGCCAGGATGGGTCTGGAAAATCTTCTCCATGCTGTAAGCAAAGTGGCCAGAGAGGTCCCCGAACTTTATCTTGTCATAGGCGGAAGAGGGCCTCTTAAGGAGAGCCTAACCGTTCTGGCGCAAAAACTTGGCATACAAGACCACGTTCGATTTACCGGATTTATTAAAGAAGAAGACTTGCCGTCCTATTACCAGATGGCCGATCTTTTTGTTTTGCCTACCAAGGAGTTGGAAGGATTTGGTTTGGTAACCGTGGAGGCCCTGGCATCCGGCCTGCCGGTATTAGGTACACCTATAGGCGGAACAAAAGAGATATTAACGAAGCTCAATCCCGATTTTTTATTCAGAGATTTAAGCGCTGATGCCATGGCAGATTCGATCCTCAGCATGGTTTCGAAGCTAAAAGAAGACAAAAAGCTCAAGAGATCCTTGCCCAAACAATGTCGGAAATTTGCAGAAACGTATTATTCATGGGACGATAAAATCGATTGCTTGGAAGAACTGTTCAGAGGGGGTGTGTGGGGTCACTCTAACTAAAGGGCCTCAGTTGAAGAAGAAAATGAAGGTAATACATGTCGTTACCAGATTAGATAAAGGGGGATCTGCCGAGGACACTCTCGTTCTTGTCACGGGCCTGGGTAAAGATGGCTATAAAGTAATATTAATTAAGGGTCCGTCACACGAATCAGAGATGAGCATGGAAGAAAAGCGTGCTGTGCTCATGGGCCTCAAGGCTGCGGAAGACAGCGGTGTAAGAACAATAGACCTGCCCTCTCTTGTGAGGAGGATATCGCTCACTGACGATCTAAAGGCGTTTTGGGAACTATTTCAGATTTTCCGCAAAGAAAAACCTTATATTGTCCACACGCATACCTCTAAAGCCGGATTCCTGGGCCGGTGGGCTGCTTTTTTGGCAAGGGTCCCCACTGTTGTGCACACACCGCATGGGCATGTATTCCATGGATATTTCAATGCCGTATTAACAAAGTGTTTTATAATTGCTGAAAGAATATCAGCGATAATAACTGATAAGATCATTGCTGTCAGTGACCGTGAAAAAGACGAGCATCTTGAACGGGGGGTAGGAAGTAGCAAAAAACTGATGACGATTTATAGCGCTGTTGAATTGGATCGGATTGTTGACCTGGACCTGGATATAAAAGCCAAAAAGAGAGCTCTGGGCATACCGGAAGACTATAATGTGGTCGGGACAATTGGCAGGTTGGTGACGATCAAAGGGCATAGATATCTGATCGATGCAGCAAAGGGTGTTATCAAAAAGGTGCCAAAAACAGCCTTTATTTTTGTTGGAGATGGCGATTTAGAGGGAGAGCTTGAGGGACAGGCAAAGCTTTGGGGATCAGAAAACATATTATATTCGCTGGTTGGCGAAGCGATGTTGCAGAGGTTCTCTACACATTTGACATCTTTGCATTGCCTTCTCTCAATGAGGGGATGGGCAAGGTCCTGGTTGAGGCCATGGCCGCCCGTAAACCCATAGTAGCCAGTAAGGTTGGAGGTATTGTTGACTTAGTTAAAGACGGTGTAAACGGAATTTTGGTCCCCCCGAAAAATTCTCGGGCGCTATGCAGTGGAATAGTAAAATTACTTGCCGATAAAGATCTGGCTAAACAATTGGGTGAGTGTGGGAGAGATATGATCTATCCCAATTTTGATGTATCAACGAGAATACGTAAGGTAGAAGAGTTGTATGAAGGATTGGGGATTGAGGGATTAAGGGATTAAGGGATTGTCGATTGTCGATTGAAGATTGATGGACTGCTCAATAGTCAATCTTCAATCATCAATAATCAATGGGTTGCGGTGAGCTAATGCTAAAAAAGATATGTCTTATAACCCTTGCGCTATGGATATTACCCATTTGTGCGACAAATGGCTTATGTGAAGATTACCAGCAGGTTGCCGGGTTGATCGATCTTCGCACCACTTTGAGTGATGGGGCGCATGACCTCGAGTTTCTCATTCAGTTAGCAAAAGAAAGAGGCTTTAAGGTTCTGTTTGTCAATGACCACGACCGAATGGTCATGGAGTACGGTCTCTTTCCATTTCGAAATATCGTCAAAAAAAAGGTTGAAAGGCCGTCGGTCAACCAGATGGGGGCAGAGCGATATCTTGACGCCATCAAGGACATCAGTCTGAAATATCCGGACATGTTAGTGATACCGGGAGTTGAATCTGCGCCATTTTATTACTGGACGGGGAGTCCATTTAATGAGGGGCTTACGGCACATAATTGGGAACGGCATATTTTAGTCATGGGGCTTGAAAAAGCAGAAGACTATACCAATCTTCCTGTTCTCCACAACGGCTTTTCTACTGCGTATACGGCAGGGCGAATACCGATTGTTTTATTGTTTATCTCAGTAGCCGTTATCGGCTTATTTGTCTTCAGATGGAAGAAAACATACCGAATACTTGGAGTACTCCTTTTTGTCCTCGGTATTGCGTTTGCCATAGATGTTGATTCCTTTAGCAGCTCCCCTTATGACCCGTATCATGGTGACCAGGGGATAGGACCCTACCAACACCTT
Source organism: Desulfobacterales bacterium (assembly GCA_030672555.1). Classification (GTDB taxonomy): domain Bacteria; phylum Desulfobacterota; class Desulfobacteria; order Desulfobacterales. The sequence continues at coordinate 455 of DAOVGD010000100.1, read as the reverse complement.
ATCGATTATGTAAATGAAAGGGGAGGGATTACATTTTGGAATCATCCTGAAACCAGGTCAGGGGTGGGAGAGAAACCCCCGATTCGTGTGGATACCCCTCCGTATCCCGAGGTGTTGGAGAGATCAAGAGGATATACCGGGTTTGCAACACTATACGGAGATAGAATAACAGTAACCGAACCGGGAAGAGAGTGGGACAGATTACTTAAGGAGTATTGTATCGGACAGCGATCACGCCCGGTTTGGGGCATATCCACGGCAGACTATCACAGAGAAGGAGGAGCAGGAGAAAAATTAGGAAATTTCCCCACAGTTTTTCTGGTAAAAGAATTTACCAAGGATGCGATATGATCCGCATTAAAAAACGGAAAGATGTATGCTGTCCGGGGTCCTTACAATAAAAGGGGGGTCCTTACGGAATTCAGTATAACAGATCCGATTACAGGGAATAAAGG
>DAOVGD010000151.1 GCA_030672555.1 Desulfobacterales bacterium | reverse complement strand
CCTGGCAATTGCCCTTGACAGTGATGACACCTTATACGTCCTTGACGATGATAAGAAGACGGTCTCGCTTTATTCTAATGGGCGTATGTTGACGGAATTCGGAGGCGAGGCCGAAACCGAGTGGCAGTTCGATGATCCTGTTAGCATAGCAGTAACGGACAATGAAGTCTTTGTCCTCGATGCCGGGGTAAACAGAGTCAAGGTTTTCAGCAATTCAGGGAAATTTCTCAGGGAGTTCGGATCGGAAGGAAGCGGTAAAGGAGAATTCAAGAAGCCCTCGGCAATCGCTGTAGTGGACGATATTGTATTTTTAATATCTGATACAGGCAACAACAGGATACAGACATTCAAGACTCTGCATACTCCCACGGCCCCTGTGAACGTGGCAGCAAAGGGGGAGATGAGGAGCATAGAGCTTAAATGGGATAAAACCCCTGAGACTTTTGTAGAGATGTACCGGATCTACAGGTCCGAGCATAGCAACACAGGTTTCATGAATATAACCACTGTAAAAGCAAACTCATATAAAGACTACGACGTGTTGCCTGACAAGAAGTATTATTACCGTATCAGCGCCGTTGCACGGGAAGGGAATACAGGCGTAAAGAGCGAGGCGGTAAGCGCCGTGCCTACCAAGTATATGGTTTCTCCGCCTTCGGGGTTAACAGCCACCGCAAAGGACTGGTCCGTTGACCTCTCCTGGGAGCCCAACAATGAAGATTTCACGGCCTGCTACGTGATATACAGGGAAGAGGGGGGCGAACTTAAGGAGGTGGGAAGGACTGAGTCCACTACCTTTTCCGATATGTGCCTTGATGCTGACACTACATATAATTACCGGTTAAGCGCTGTGAGCACTGACGGCGTTGAGAGCGAAAAGGCATCCATAAAGGCGACTACGCTTGTATCCACCAGACCGCCCCTTGAAATCGACGTGCTTCAGATGGATGATATATTCTCAAACACCTACAAGATTTACGAGAACGAGGGGATAGGGCGCATCAATATAGTAAACAACACAAAGGATTGTATTTCCCGGCTCAAGGTCTCATTTAGCATTAAAGAGTTCATGGATTTCCCGTGGGAGACGGAAATTGAGAATCTCCCTTCGGGAGAGAGCCGCGAATTTGTCCTCAAGGCGGTCTTTAACAACAAGATTCTAAATGTTACGGAAGATACCCCTGTGCAGACGGAAATAAAGGTTTCGTACTATGAACACGCAAAGCAAAAGATATTTTCAAGGGGCCATACCATTAATATATACGAGAAGCACCGTATGGGGTGGAGCGAAAGGGACAGGATAGCCACGTTCATTACGCCGAAGGACTCAACAGTTCTTGAGTTTACAAGGTCGGTCGTTACCCAGTACGGAGATGTCAAGGACCCCCTTGTTTACGCCGGAGCGCTGTTTGATGCCCTCGGGGTTTTTGGGCTCACCTATATGCAGGACCCGAGCAATCCCTATCAGATTACATCAGGGAAGGATGACTTTGTTGATTACATCCAATACCCAAGGGAGACGCTTAAGCGAAAGTCCGGTGACTGCGACGATTTGGTAAGCCTCTATTCCGCGACCCTCGAAAGCATCGGCATACCCACGAAGCTACTCTTTTATCCAGGCCATGTGCTGATGATGTTTTCAACGGGTATTGAAGGCAAGGAGGGAAGTGACACGCTGGACGGGATGCTGGTAATCCGGAACGGTTATGTCTGGGCCCCTGTGGAGGTGACCCTTGTAGGCTCATCGTTTATGAAGGCATGGGAAGCAGGGAGCCGGAGTTACTACGAGTGGGAAGGAAAGGGCCTTGACATCATGGATATAAGGAGCGCGTGGAACAAGTTCAAGCCCGCGAGTCTGCCCATATCCAACTGGAGGCCGGATTATATCATGAGGGCCGCCATAGAAAAGAAGTTCGGCCAAGAATCAAAGACAATCCGGAAGATACGTATAAGATTCAGGAGCAAGAAACACATCGATACGCTAAGGACAGACCCGAAAAACGTGAATGCCCTGATACAGCTTGGCATAATTTATGCTCAGGCCGGAGAGACAGAGGATGCCCTGAGGGCCTTTGAAAAAGCGCTTGAACATGACCATAAAAATGCAGCCCTTAAAAACAATCTGGGGAATGTGTATCTCCTTAATGAAAAATATACGGAGGCCGGACAGGCCTATGAAGAGGCCGCAGCGCTTGATCCGGAAGACCCCTACATATGGATCAATCTTACAAGGTGCTACCTGAAAATGAAAATGAAGGATGAGGCCAAGGAAGCTTTCGGAAAGGCAAAAGAAATCAACCCTGAGGTCTCAAAGGAACACAGGGCGATATCCCTGGAGCTTATGAGTGTAATATAAGAGTGACTGGTTTTAGCGAGTGTATGGATTGCATTAGTGGCTTAAAAGGAGGTGTTGAAAATGAAAAGATTTATTATCATATGTCTGGTTAGTTTCATGGCTATATCAATATCGTATGCTGAGGAAAGGAAGGACCAGGAAGGCTTCTGGGCGAAGTTAAGGAGCAAGATCGAGTCAATAACGCCTAAAAAGAAGTCCACTGTGACAACTGCCGTGGGAGGCGTAAGGGGGGCGCAGGAGAGCTCGGCCAATACTCTGTATTGGAAAGACAAAGAAATCGATGAAGAGATTGGGACCGACGAGTTGAATAAGTTCAAGAGCGCTCTTGAATGTGCGATGAACGGTGACACCGATGAGTCGTTAAAGATATTTGACGAATTCATGGCACAGTATCCACAGAGCCCGCTACGAGAAGACGCCGTTAAGGCTGTGGAGAACATGAGGACGGGTGAATAACCGGATATGATATTTTTAAGGGAAAGGGGTAATTAACAACGGTACGGGGGATTGCCCAAATTCTTTTTAAAGAAATTTTTGTTTGGGCAATACCCCGTAAACATTTGACAGAATCGGACTTTGTTTTTATCTTAAAATGCTACAGAAACATTAACTCCAAATTCTGTAGAATTGTTTTTTGGCTCATACCATGTCGTCCCCCCAGGGTCTGTTGTAGTCGTTGAGTTCTCTATATTCCAATACCTTGCGAAAGGTTCAATAATAATATTTTTCCTCATATCTTCTTTTTGGAATTTAATCGAACCCCTACATCCGTAACCATCAATTTGGTGGTTTTCAATATCATAATACCCGGGGATACTACCCAAATTACTTTTTTGCTTTCCCTTCCAGAAATAGTCGTACTCCAATATTATTCCTATAGACCACCCGTTATTCAATTCAGTAAGTGTTTCTATGCCTATTGGACTATAATAATAATTTGATTCTCTTTCATAACCGGACGCCCCTGTTGAAGAGACCCTTCCGGACGAATCCTCGTTTAAATATCTGTATCCTATTCCTATATAGGGTGTAATAGTAGATCTGTTTAATATGTGAAAATCATATCCTTCCAACACCCTGAATTCCAACATATAATCGTCTATATTATCTATGGTCCCTGAATTTTCGTAATCTACCTGCCCATAACTAAATCTACCTTCTGCTTTTAGCATAATGTAATTGTGATAAGTATAAGAGCCGCCTATTCCATACATGAAACCTTTCTCCTCCATGACGCCGGGTTCCTCATATGTAATATGCGACATCTCAACTCCTACCCCCCAGGTATGCATTTGCAATGGTTCTGCGAAGCTGCTCCCAATTCCCAAAAACATAAAACATATTGCTAATGACATTATCCACTTTTTCATTTATTTCTCCGCTTAATTGCCTTATAAAAGTACATAGGGTTGATGCTTTCGTAAAAAGGCCAAAAAACTCCCTCTCTCCTGTCGTAGATCCCGCTTGCGGGGGTGGGAGGGGAAATATGACTTTCTGCGAAGTCATCAAAATTCGGTAGATGTATCATCCCATTGTTCAATTATCAAGGGCTTATAGGGGCAACGGATAACTTCCATGGCACTTCGAATAGACGGTCGCCACGGTGAGGGAGGCGGCCAAATCCTCAGAACGGCCCTTTCTTTGGCGTCTTTACTCCAAAGACCGGTAGAGATCACCCATATCCGGGGAGGCCGCAAGACTCCTGGGCTGAGACCCCAGCACCTGATGGGAATAAAGGCCCTTTCTGCTATTACAGCAGCTATGGTCGAAGGGGGAGAAGTCGGCTCACAGCGCCTCTACTTTGAACCCCGCGACCTGAGGTCAGGAGACTACACATTTGACATCGGCACTGCCGGATCAACCGGTCTTGTCTTCCAGACCATACTCCCGGTTCTGCTCCGAGGAAAAGACCCTTCTAAAATTAAGATCATCGGGGGGACTCATGTGGCATGGAGCCCCTGCTTTCATTATCTCAAGGAGATTCTTCTCCCCGTCTTACAGGTTATGGGAATAACTGTTACGCTGGAAATCGAGCGATGGGGGTGGTACCCAAAGGGAGGAGGAAAGATTTCAGCATCGTTAACGCCGGTCCAAAACCTTATGCCGTTGGAGCTGCTTGAACGAGGAAAGTTATGCAAGCTATATCTTCTATCTGCGCTGTCCAACCTCCCGCGCAAGATCGGCCAAAGGCAAATGGATCAGGCCTTTAATAGGCTAAGAAAAAAGGATTATCTGCCTGAAACAGAGCTGATACAAGCCCCGTCTCCCGGACAAGGGACCCTGGTCTTTATTAGATCTGTATTTGAAAAAGGACTCGCTGGTTTTACCTCCCTGGGGGAAAGGGGGAAACCTGCTGAACAGGTCGCAAACGATGCCTGCAACGAGTTTTTTAAATTTATCCACACAGAGGCTGCTATTGACGCGCATTTGGCCGATCAATTGCTCCTCTATATGGCGCTTGCCAACGGCAAATCAACATTTATCACAAACCGGATCACCTCCCACCTGCGTACCAACGCCTGGTTGATAGAACAATTTCTTCCTATGAAGTTTGACATAGATGAAACCACTGGCAGGGTAAGTGTTAAAGGGATAGATAGTACATAAGTTTGTTAAGGAGGCAAGTATAAATAAGTTGTACAGATTGCGCCGTAATTTTGTTTGTTTTCAAGGCGCGTTAAGGCACGCATAACGAGTTATGTAAGCCTTGACGGAACACAGAAAACAAGCAAAAGGACAAGCAAGATGTATAAG
>DAOVGD010000207.1 GCA_030672555.1 Desulfobacterales bacterium | reverse complement strand
GAAGGTGTTGGTTTCCGTGGCATCGTTATAGGAATAACTCCCGTCCACAAATCCATTAATTGTAAGGCCCTTGAACACGTCAAAGGTCTCTGATTTTGTCTCCAGCTCCTTTATCTTTTCCTCGAGCGTTGTTACTCTTTTTTCCATATCAGGTGCAGCCAATGCTGCTGACATGCATCCCAAACTCATTATTAGACTCACCAAGCAATAGAATAATAGTTTCTTCATCTTTCTTTAACCTCCATTCTCCTATAATCTGTAAAAATTGATAACGTTGTTAAGTAACGTGTCGCTTAATGATTGCCCTCCTGCCTCAAGCGAAGCGGTCCTCAAGGCCCAAAAGGCCGCTCCTCCATTAACGGCTTATAACCTGAAAATCCGGATATGCGTTTGCGCCATGTTCGCCAAAGTCGAGACCTTCCCTCTCTTCCTCGGGAGAAACCCTTAGGCCCACGGTTTTATCAATCAGTTTAAAGAGGATAAAAGAGACCCCAAACGCCCAGATAAAGGCCGCACAGATTCCCAGGATCTGGACACCGATTATCTTTGCCGAGGTGCCTCCGATGTTAAAGACGCCTGCTGCAAGGGTTCCCCATGCTCCACAGGTCCCATGAACCGAGATGGCGCCCACAGGATCGTCCACCTTGATCCTATCGAAAAACAGCACGGACAATACCACCACAATCCCGGCTACAGCCCCGATAATTACAGAACTTAATGGCGTGACCGTGGCACACGGACTGGTAATTGCCACCAGCCCGGCTAGAGCGCCGTTTAAGCTCATGCCGACATCAGGTTTCTTGAACTTTATCCAGGCAGTAATCATGGCAAATATGGCCCCTGCGACTGCCGCCAGGTTGGTATTGGTAAAGATCATGGCGATGTCCTTGCTGGCTGCTGTGGTGGAACCCGGGTTGAACCCGAACCAACCGAACCAGAGGATAAAGACCCCCAGGGCCGCTAAGGGAATGCTGTGGCCGGGGATCGGCTTAACCTTCCCTTCCTTGGAAAACTTGCCAATCCTGGGACCCAATACAATAGCCCCGGCTAAGCCGGTCCATCCTCCGATCGAATGGACCACTGTGGAGCCGGCAAAGTCGATAAACCCGAGCTTTTCCAGCCAGCCGCTGCCGTGGTAAAGTCCTCCCCAGGCCCAACTTCCAAAGATAGGATAAATGAAGCCGCAGATAGCAGCGCTGTATATCAAATATCCAATAAACTTTGTCCGTTCGGCCATGGCACCGGACACAATGGTGGCCGCCGTTGCAGCAAAGACCACCTGGAACATCCAGAAAGCGAGTACCCAGGGATCTTCACCCGGAGAAAAATCACTTAAGAAAAAGCCGGAAGTACCAAACCAGCCGGTCTGGCTTACCCCGAACATCAGCCCAAAGCCGATGGCCCAATAAAAAATAGAGCCCATGGAAAAATCCATCAGGTTCTTCATCAAGATATTTGCCGCATTTTTTGCGCGCGTAAAACCGCACTCAACCAAGGCAAACCCGGGCTGCATAAAGAAAACCAGGGCCGCCGCAACCAGGGTCCACACATAATCGGCGTGGGTCTGGACCTCCTTGATCGCTTCAGCATTACTTGCAACAGTCGGTGCATCTTCGGCACCCCAGGCCATCAAGGGTATCGCGAGCAATATGCCTGTCATAAATAGCATTCCCTTTTTCATTATTTTTTCCTCCTAATATCTGTGTCCCGTTACCGGGCATAACTTTTCAAAATCCAAAGGCGCCCTCGGTTTAAATCGCCTCCTTTCCCTGTTCCCCTGTACGGATGCGATAAGCCGTCTCAACCGGGAGAATGAAAATTTTCCCATCGCCGATTTTCCCGGTCTTGGCACGGGTCAGGATCACATCGACGACCTTCTCAACCATGTCGGCCTCCACTACGATTTCCACTTTGACCTTAGGGACAAAATCAACGGTGTATTCAGCGCCGCGATATATTTCCGAATGGCCTTTTTGCCGCCCGAAGCCTTTGACCTCACTAACCGTCATGCCTTTGATGCCAAGGGAAGAGAGTCCCTCTTTTAGTTCTTCCAGCTTGAACGGTTTGATAACTGCCTCGATTTTTTTCATCTCAAGCCTCCTTTCTTTTGACGATCTTGTTACAAACCTATATATCAAGAGGCGTGCCAATGTGGATGATACAGGAAGAATATTTATAATTAGAAGATATTATTAGCAAAAAGTTTTAACACAGGCTGGTGAAGGCGCGAGAAAAGCAAGGCCATGCCCTACATTTCCGTTGCTTGCTGTTCTTATTTCTACATTATTGTAGCCTTGGAATGTCAGAACTGCATAAATGTATCTCAAGGTAGGAAGTTCGCCTATAGACCAGATTTTGGCTTTTTCTTATGCTGCACAGGAAGATAAAAAGGTCGGGGCGTGATGGAATTCTCAGATCAATGCTGATCTGGTTGGCTGCCGGCTTTCGGTTGGGTTGCTGGCTAATACCTCCATTATCGCTTCCTTGATAGCACCTATCTGCTCCGGGGCATCCACCTTCTGGCCATCAAAATCTCGGACATAGAAGACATCGACCACCTGATCGACTTTGGTAGCAATCTTGGCAACCCAGATATCGAGTTTGCATTGAAAAAGGGTGTCGGTAATCTTGTAAAGAAGCCCAGGAAAATCGTACGCGTAGATCTCTATGATGGTAAAAAAATCAGATGTACGGTTGTCCACGACAATTTTGTCCGGTCTTATCGGTATCCGTTTTCGTAAGGATTGATACGCCCTCAGCTTTTGGTCAAGCGCGGGGCCAAGCGCCAACTTTCCTTTAAGGGCAGACCTTAAATCATTTTTGAGCCGTACCCATATTTCATCCTCAAGGAGTGTATCCGGTGGAGCCTTGACTTTGAAGATGTCAAGAGCGATGTGATTTCGCCACGTATATATCTGAACGCTCAGGATATCGAGATTGTTCAGAGTGAACGCGCCGGAAATTTTTGAAAAAAGCCCGGGAAAATCTCTTGCGCAGACGGTAGCGGTTCTGTAATTCGTGCCGGGAACGGCCTGGACCTCCAAGGCAAAAGGCTCACGGCCAAGTTTTTGATATAGGTCGATGTGCCGGAGGATCTCTTTGGATGGCGTGTATAATAGATAGCGTGGCGACATCTGGTCGAATAGTGTCTCCAGCGCGTCTCTTGGCATGGCCGCCGCACTCTCCAAAACTTCTTGCCTCTTTTTCTCTACAATCTCGATGGCTGTCGGTGTGGCCAGTTCCCCTTTTTTCAGGATGTGATAGACCTTGAAGAAGAGCTCCTTCAAGAGGACTGCTATCCAATCGTTCCAGGCCTTAGGCCCTGTGGCCATAGAATCGGCAACAGTCAGCAGATAGAGCATCTTCAGGCGCTCTGTGTCACGTATTTTTCTGGCACACTGCACCACAGTTTTTTCAGCATTAAGATCCCTTCGGGTGGCGGTATTAATCAGCAAGAGATGTTCACGAACCAGAAACGAAATGGCCTCGATATCTTGCTCGGCAAATCCCATCCTTTTAAAGACAGACCTTACGATTTCGGCTCCTTGCCTGGCGTGGTCTTTACCCTGCTCACCCTTCCCCACATCGTGCAAAAGTGCCGCCCAAAGCAACAGTTCGGGCCTGGCTATTTCCGAGAACAATTTCCGGCAAAGCGTATCCTGCGCTTCAAGGCCCGGGCCGCCGAAACTCTTTAAGGCCTGAACAGTACGCAGGGAATGCTTATCCACGGGATAGAGGTGATACTCATCGTATTGAATCCGATTGACAATACCCTTCATTTCAGGAATGAGGGCAACCATCATTCCGGTGTTCAACATTTCATCTAAGACGTTAAAGGTCTGGGACGGTGCTACCAATATGCGTTCAAAGGATTGGACAACAGCCCTGGAACTTCGAAAATTTTCGTCGATAAGGTACAAAAACTCTTTCACCAAGCGTTTTGCTTCTATGCTTAAAGGTATTCCCAGCCTGGCACTTCGTTCAAAGATCTTGATCAACAGCTTTGGATTGTGGAGGATCGTCTCCGGAGACTCAAAATTCAGGGCATCCTGCACGACCTCAAGGCCTTTTGCCACAGCTCTCCGCTCAGCCTTGCCAGGCCCCCGCTTTCTGGGCAAGGCTTTGTTGAGAAACATAAGATGCTGTTGCTTTAAGAACTCCATGTGGCCGTGCAATGCTCCCAGGAATACTTCAACAGCCTGTTGACCGTTGCCTTGCTTGAAGTCCAGGACTCGGGCGAGTTTGACCTGGTATTCAAAGTAGAGCTGGTCGCACTTCCGCCTGCTTAGATGGTGCAGCCAGTTTCTGACACCCCAAATAAATGACAATGCTCTGGATAGGCATTGAAACTCATCATGGGACAGGTGTCCCACAAGCTCCAATTCTTTCGGCTCCTTAAGGTTGTATTTTGCCCGTGCGGCCCAGAGGATGCTATGATAATCTCTCAGACCGCCGAGACCGTCCTTAAGATTAGGCTCTAATAGATAGGAGGAATCTCCGAACCGGGTGTGGCGGCCCTGATTTCTTTCCGCAAGCCAGCCTATATATGCATGTCCATACCTGCGAAGTACCTTGCCGTGCAATTGTTCCATGAGATCTGAATAGAGGGAGGAGATGCCGCAAAGAAACCGCGCATCGATAAGAGAAGTCAGCACCTCAAAGTCCTGGCAGGCCAGCTTTGAACATTCCTTCAAAGTGCGGATTGCATATCCCACGTCAAGGCCGATATCCCATAGCGGATAGAAGATCTCTTGGACAATCTCTTTAGCCTCATCAGGAATCTTCTTTTTAAAAAGCAGGAGGACATCCACATCAGAATGGAGGCATTGCTCTTTTCTGCCGTAACCGCCCAATGCGATAATCGCGTAGGGATTCTTGTCCATGCGTATCCGGGGTCCGACAGAACTCCCGGCAAAGCTTTCGCGGAAGTAATCGTCTAAAATTTTGGCATGCCGTTCCAGGAAACAAGGCTCATCCCCTTTGAGAAACCGGGCGATTAGCAGTTCTTTCTTTTCCCGCAATACGCTGACAGGGGATTCAAATTGGCTCATGTCCGGTACTTCCGAGCTAGGCTTTAAACTTAATGGAGTGTTGGAGTAGTGGGGTAATGGGCAGTAGAAGCGGATCTTCGACATTCCACCATTCCAGTACTCCACCATTCCAGTACTCCACTACTCCAATCAGGGCAAAGCCCGTAAGTTTATACAGCATCCTTCCCCCGTTCGCCTGTCCTTATGCGAATAACCTCATCCAAGGAGGAGACAAAGATTTTGCCATCGCCGATTGATCCGGTTTTGGCTTTTTGCTCGATCATCTTTACAACTTCGGGAACAAGCTCCGCATCAACGACCACCTCCAATTTAAGTTTAGGAATGAAGTCTACCTGATATTCTGCCCCTCGATAGATTTCCGTATGGCCCCTCTGGCGGCCAAACCCTTTCACCTCGGAGACTGTCATCCCGTGAATGCCGATCTCCGTGAGGGCTTCCTTAACATCGTCCAGCTTAAAAGGTTTGATGATGGCTTCAATTTTTTTCATCTTTTCCCCCAGAATGCGGATTTAGGAATAGTGAGATACTTACAATCCCTCAATCCCTGAATTCGACAATTCGACAATTCCTATAAACTATATGCTGTCTCGCTGTGCTGGGAAATATCTAATCCCATAACTTCTTCTTCATCGGAAACCCTCAAGCCCATAGTCCAATCAAGGATCTTGAGAATAATAACGGTCATAACAAAAGCAAAGACACAGGTGACGACAATCGACAAAAATTGGATCCAAAGTAGAGCAAGGCATATGCCACGAGCTTGAAGCAGACAAAAAATGTAGTAAGTTCAAAGAGATAGGTGTGAGAAGATCAATGAACGGCAAGGATGCCGCATAACAATAATGTAGTAAATGGAAACATTTAAAACAAAAATGTTGTCTTAAAGATTCAATTGGCCGACTGACCCATTTTCCTGTTTGCTCGAACCGGCTAACCGGACAATAGGCAGACCGGTTATCAGTCCCGCTCTTGTATGGGCACATAATCTCTCTCATTTGGCCCAGTATAGATCTGTCGGGGCCGGTGGATTTTCCAGTTAGGATCCTCGATACTCTCCTTCCACTGGCTGATCCATCCAGGTAACCGTCCGATGGCAAACATGACTGTGAACATATTGAGAGGGATACCCATGGCCCGCAGCACAATGCCGCTGTAAAAATCTACATTGGGATAAAGGTGGTGATCGATAAAGTATGGGTCCTTCAAGGCCACCTCTTCCAATCTCTTGGCAACATCCAACAAAGGATCATGCCCCTTCACCCGGTCCAGAACTCTGTCGCACATCTTCTTCATGATCCTGGCCCTTGGATCATAGCTTTTATAGACGCGATGACCAAACCCCATGAGTCGGAAAGGGTCATTTTTGTCTTTCGCTCTGGCTATAAAAGGAGCCATATCACCGCCGTTTGCATGTATCTGGCTGAGCATTTCCACCACCGCCTGGTTAGCACCGCCATGCAATGAACCCCATAAGGCACATATACCGGCGGAAATAGCCGCGTAAAGATTGACCTTTGCGCTTCCCACCAATCGGACGGCCGCCGTCGAACAGTTCTGTTCGTGGTCCGCATGGAGTATCCAGAACACGTTCAGGGCCTGAACCAGATGTTCGTCGATGACATAAGGACGGACGGGGGAATCGAACATCATATTCAAAAAATTTGCAGCATAAGTGAGATCGTGTCTCGGGTAGACAAGCTTGTGGCCCCTGAAGATCTTATAGGACATGGCCGCCATTGTTCTTACTTTGGATAAGAGCCTGGTGACGGATATGTTGATTTCCTCTTCCTCTGTCCTCTCGAGGATTTCAGGATAGAAGGCCCGCAGCGCGTTAACCATCGAGGAAAGGATGCCCATGGGGTGCGCCCATCGGGGAAAGTTCTCAAAAAAAGCCCGCATATCCTCATGGACAACGGAGTGGTCATTTAACATCACCGAGAAGCGGTTTAGCTGTTTTTGAGTCGGTAATTCACCGTTTATCAACAGGTAAGCTGTTTCAACAAAAGTGGAGTGCTCTGCAAGTTGCCCCACTGGAATTCCCCGGTAACGGAGAATTCCCCTTTCCCCATCCATAAAGGTGATACTGCTCTGGCAGCTGGCTGTATTGGCGAAGCCAGGATCCAGCGTAACGAGGCCGGTATCCTTACGTAACCTGGAGATATCAATAACCCTTTCCCCTTCAGAGCCAGTGATAATGGGTAGTTCAAAGGTTTTTCCATCTATGATGATTTTGGCGCTCTGTTTCATTTGTTGTCACCTTATTCATGGAGGTCACGTCAGTCGATGGTTGTTATACTGCGCATGGTCATAAATCAGCTAACTGTTTGAAAATATGGACACAACTGACAACAGACATTACCCGATTAACGATAAAGACGATAGTCGACACCATGTATTTTCGCTTTGTAAGCAAACTTCCGCTCAGTTGTCTCAAGTATCCGCGCAGCCTTTGCCATATTCCCCTGTGTGCTTTTCAACGCGTCGACAATCATCGCTCGTTCCAGGTTTTCCACAGCGTCTTCCAGAGACCGTGCCGGCAGGGTGTCGGACTCTTCCGCTGTCTGGACAGTCGGAGGCAAGTGGTAGCTGTGGATGACGCCCTCCTCACACAGAAGGACGGCCCGCTCGATGCAGTTTTCAAGTTCGCGCACATTGCCCGGCCAGTGGTATTGCACGAGCATATCGATAGCCGGTGTGGAAAACCGGCGGATATCCTTTTGATTTTCCTTGGCATATTTTTCAAGAAAGTAATCAGCCAACAGCAGGATATCGGTCTTGCGCTCTCTCAATGGGGGCATGTAGATGGGAAAAACATTCAACCTGTAATAGAGGTCATCCCGAAAGGTTTCTTCTTCCACAGCCTGTTCCAGGTTCTTGTTGGTGGCCGCTATGATGCGAACATCTGCCTTGATAGTATCGTATCCACCTACCCGCTCGAACTCCTTTTCCTGGAGAACTCGCAAGAGCTTCACCTGGACATCCATGTCGATGGAACCGATTTCATCCAAAAAGATCGTTCCCTTGTTGGCCAGTTCGAATTTCCCCCGTTTTTGCCGAATCGCGCCGGTAAAGGCCCCTTTTTCATGGCCGAAGAGTTCGCTTTCGATCAGATTAGAGGGTAGCGCCGCACAGTTGACCTTCACAAAGGGAGCATGTGCTCTCAGGCTGTTATAGTGGATGGCATTGGCCACCAGTTCCTTGCCGGTGCCGCTCTCTCCGCGAATCAGCACGGTGGCGTTGCTCTTGGACACCTGGGAGATCATTTGAAAGACCTCACGCATCTTATTGCTGTTTCCGATTATATTGGTAATACGGTGCTTATTAGAAAGCTCGTCTCGAAGCCGCCGATTTTCTTCTCTCAGCCGCTCCTTTTCAAGGTGGATGGTTTCCAGATTAATGACATGCTGGGCAATCATCGTGGCAATAATGGAAAGAAGCCTTTCCCCATCCTTCAGGGAATAAGGCTCCTCAAAGGGACGATCAACACTCAGGGCTCCGACAACCTGTCTCCCTTTCTTGACAGGAACACAGATGAAGGATAGTTCCCGACCGTGAACAGATTTTTTTCTTGTGGCCGTGCGGTTTAGGAAAAGGGGCTCCTCACTGATCTTCGGCACCACAAAGGCATTGCCGGTTTGGATGACACGGCCGGTGATCCCCTCTCCCAACTTGTATTTCCCTCTATTCATGGCTGCCTTGGACAGACCATGCGCCACTTCGATGTAAATCTCATCGCGCAGGGGATCAAGAATCGTAATGGTACCTCGTACCATATCCATTGAATCGGAGAGAATATCCAGGACCCTGTAGAGCGACTTCTTAAGATCCAGGCTCACATTGAGCGCCTTGCTAATTTCGTAAAGGAGAGTGACTTCTTCGATCTTTTTCATATCTAACCCACTTTAATGACTAATGTGCTCAGCATATACCCCTATGCTTCCTCTGGTCAAGGGGTGCTCGAGTAAATTTGTTCCAACCTGTCTCGGTGAGTTTACTTATAGTCAAAATGCCACAGCAATGTAGTTTTTTATGGTAGTAAAATTACATTATTGTAGTTTTGTCCTCACTTTTTCATGCCGTTTTCAAGCCTCAATATACCAATAAGGTCCCACAATACCACTTTTTCGTAAGGCTGGGGGGAAAATATTTTTTTGGTATAAAATCTGCTTATATAAAAAAACTTCAGGTTACGAGGCGATGTATGTTAATCAAGATAACACATCTTGCTTAATTTTCAAATTAGCTGGTTGGTAGATCAAAAAAGAAAATAAGAAAGCGTGACCATGGCAAAGTCTTCACTCAGGATTATCGGTTTTTGCTGCCAGCATGCCCTAAGCGGAGAACAAGGTCTGGCTGGAAGGGGACGTACCTCGTTCGAGCCAACCATCAAAATTGTTGCGCTCCCATGTAGCAGCAAGGTGGAGACTCTTGCGATTATTAAAGCGTTTGAGTCGGGCGCCGACGGCATATTCGTCCTCGGGTGCCCGGACGGCAAATGCCATCTCCTGGACGGAAACTATAGGGCACGAAAAATCGTCAACTACACAAAACGACTCCTGGATGAAATAGGGATTGAAAGTAGTCGCCTGGAGATGTTTCAGCTCGGAACGCCTGAATCGCAAGACCTTGACCAGGTTGCGCAAACCATGATCGAAAGAATAGAGTCACTTGGCAGGGCATAGTAGAATTTAGAACAAATTTTTGTTTTTTGGATAAGGTACATGGATTAAACAAATCCGAAATTCGAATATCGAAATCCGAAACAAATACGAATGACCAAAATTCAAAATCCGAAACAATATTATTTGGAAGATTGTACTCTTGATTTGCAGTGAATATAGTACTGCGTAAGAATGGTGTTTTGAAAATTTGATACTTGAATTTAGGATTTGTTTCGGATTTCGTGCTTCGAATTTCGAATTTAATTAAGCTTGGGATTTCGAAATTGAGCCTTTTTGTCCCAAAAACATTTTCTTAAGAACTGTATATGCCAAAGAAGTACCACATCCATACAGAGCCAGCATCGCCGCGCTTTACTCCTATAGGGAAAAGCACCATCCTTGACTGGGAGGGAGGATGCCTGCGGTGCTTTAAGTGCGTCAAGCGCAAGTGTATATATGGTGCATATAATGAGCGAACGTTCGACGTCACACAGCTCACTGACACAATCGACACTATCTGCAAGAACTGTCTCATGTGTGTCCAGTCGTGTCCGGGCCAGGTAATCACTAAGATCATCAACCCGGAATACAAGCTCCTGGGCGATTCCTACTGGACACCGGATATCATAGCCAGGCAGTGGGACCAGGCTGAAACCGGAAGCATACCCGTGTCCGGAGCAGGTTATGCAGGACCGTTTTCGGGCCCCGGCTTCGACGACATGTGGACGGATATGTCTGAAATCGTCCGCCCCACACGGGATGGAATTCACGGCAGAGAATACATTAACACATCTGTGAGCCTTGGAAGAAAGCTCTCAGCTCTTAAATTCGATAACAAAGGAAATCCTGTGCTTGAAGCGCCCAAAAACATTGAGATTCCCCTTCCGATGATATTCGGGGAACTTCCGTTTGGGAGCCTGAGCAAAGATGTCTATCTTGCCATGGCAGAGGCCGCCATGGAATTGAATACGCTGATTGAGGTCCCTGCGGAGGCTTGGGATACACATTTGGAACCGTATGCAAGGCATGTGATACCTGTGCTATCCGCAGAACAAATAGAGACCCATGATCATCTGATTGAAACAGCACAGGTCGTTGAGATTCAAGACTCTGACGAATCTGACGCGGTCCTCAAAAAGCTGAAGAAAAAACATCCTGATACGTTAGTCATGATAAAGACCGCCTTGGATGAAAATAGCCGTGAACGTGTTGAAGCGCTCGCAGATGCCGGAGCCGACATTATCCATGTTCATGCTGACCGGAACGGAAACGTACATGGAGAAAAAAAGACAAGGTTTATTAAAGACGTGGTACGAGGGGTGCATAACCATCTGGTCAACACGGGCATAAGAGACAATATAACTATTGTGGCCAGCGGGGGGATCGCCATGGCCGAGCATGTTGCCAAGGCAGTCATATGCGGGGCCGATGCTGTTGCGGTGGACATCCCTCTTCTTCTGGCACTCGAGTGTCGTATGTGTTTGCGATGCGAAAAAGGCCTTGCCTGCCCGGTTGAGATCGAAAATGTACATCCCAACTGGGGCAGGACTCGTATCATGAATCTCATAGGAGCGTGGAGGAATCAAATATTAGAGGTACTTGGCGCCATGGGTATTCGCGAGATCAAACGGCTGAGAGGGGAAGTAGGGAGAGCCATGTTTTTCAAAGATCTCGAAGCACAGACGTTTGGACAACTTTTCGGGACAAGGGTGGGGACGCGCAAAGAAGGAATTTAGGGATTGAAGATTGTCGATTGAAGATTTAAGATTGGTAGAAGGCAACTCAATAGTCAATCATCAATCATCAATAGTCAATGGATTATGGAATTGGTAAGCGTTCACGGGATATTGGAGTATTGGAGTGATGGAGTAATGGAATATGGGGAATAACAAGAAACATCTATCAGGAGCTAAGAGTATCGAGCAATCCAGTACTCCAGTACTCCAATACTCCAACACTCCAGATCTTCCAAAGGTCAGGAGGACGCCGAGCCGATTCAGAAATGCCATAGGAAAATATAGACTCCGCCGGGACAAAGCGTGTGTTGCGTGCGGAAAATGCGCTGAGGTCTGCTCTTACGGTGTGCACGTAAAACGGAATAACAAGATGGCCAAGCCCAAGGACTACCTCTGCATCGGCCCTAAGTGTAATAAATGTGTAGAAGAGTGCCCGGAAAATGCACTCTCCATGGAAAATAATCCTCTGACCGAGGTAATCGGAGACAAAAGGTGGACGCCTGACCTTTTGATCAGCTCCTGGTACATGGCGGAAACAGGCGAGGTACCCCCTGGAGATATCGAATATAAAATCGGAGACTCAGGTGGTGGATTTGACAGGATCCGTTTTCATTACGCAAAGAAACCCTCTCGAAAATTGGATGTAAGCAAGTTTTCTACCAAGCTTTCTCTCAACAGGCGAGGCGACAATCGTGCTGATGTGGAAATAGGAATACCGGTTTACGGCGGGGGGATGTCTTACGGTTCGATCAGCCTGAAAGTGATGGTTGCAAGGGCCAGGGCCTGGAATGCCTGGAACTCCTTTACCTGTACAGGGGAGGGGGGATACCCTGAGGAACTTTACCCGTATGACAACCATGTCATAACCCAGGTGGCAACAGGGCTCTTCGGCGTACGAGAAGAAACAATCCAACGCGTTAGAATCGTTGAATTCAAATATGCCCAGGGAGCCAAGCCAGGTCTTGGTGGGCATCTCCTCGGAGATAAGGTAACAGCCGAAGTAGCGAAGATGAGGGAGGCGGTCCCCGGGAGTTCCCTCTTTTCTCCCTTCCCGTTTCACAGTGTCTATTCGGTGGAAGACCATAAGAAGCATATCGACTGGATCAAGGAGATGAACCCGAAGGCGCTGGTTTCTGTAAAGGTCTCAACACCGACTGATGTCGATATGGTAGCCGTAGGAAGTTACTATGCCGGTGCCCATATCGTACACCTTGATGGAAGTTATGGAGGTACGGGCGCTGCGCCTGAAATCGCCAAGAAAAACATTGCCATGCCGATAGAATATGCGATTGTAAAAGTCCACAATTTTTTGAAACAGGAAGGTATACGCGACAAGATAACGGTCATTGCGAGCGGCGGGATCCGCACTGCCTACGACGTTGCAAAGGCGATTGCCCTTGGAGCGGACGGAGTTGTAATAGGGACGTCAGAGATGGTAGCGCTCGAATGCATCCGTTGTACAAATTGTGAAAGTGGGCGCGGATGCGCCCGGGGGATTGCCACAACAGATCCTGAGCTAACCGGGCTCCTTGACGTGGATTGGGCGACTCAAAGGCTGATCAATCTCTTCGCTGCCTGGCGCATCCAGCTTATAGAAATACTCCAAAGGCTTGGGATGCGGGATATAAAGGAATTGGTAGGCAGGACAGACTGCCTCAGGCATCTCGACTATGAAGGATCCGGAGTTGGTGTGTAACCGTTAGTAGAGTGATGGAGTGATGGAGTGATGGAGTAATGAGATAAGCAGAATTCGTTGCGAGTTACGAGTTGCGAGTCAAGATTTTTCTCAAGTATCACCGTTCAACACGAAACCCATATTAGACCCAACACTCCATTACTCCAACACTCCATTACTCCATTCCTATACCGTGCATGACAAACTTTAGGACCGGATGAAAGAAACCGTGAACGAATACGATATATCTCTTGTAAATAGAATCATTTCCTCCAGAAAACAACTCTACCCTACTCCTCCGCCTCCAGGTTACAAGGATGCTGAAGAAGGGGGCTGCGGTGTCACCGGCTTTGCGTGCACGGTCCCGGTAGGGGGGAAGCATATATTTGAACCGTCCCGGCTTATGCACAACCGGGGGAATGGAAAAGGAGGCGGGATAGCCGCGGTCGGATTAGTTGCAGAAGACCTGGGAGTAACAAAAGAGGCGCTGGATGACTGCTATCTTATTCAGGTCGCCCTTTTAGATCCCAGCGTTCGGGAAGTAGTAGAAGAAAAATTTATTGCCCCTTATATGGAGATTGCTTCGGAGGGTAAGATTCCCACGGTCGACGATTACCGGGAAGTGGAAGGGCTTGAGATCAAGCCGCCCGATGTATGGCGTTACTTTGTTAGAGTGAAACAGGACGTTCTTTCGGAATTCGCCGGAAAAAACGGGCTGGAGGAGATGGAACCGAGAAGGGTGGAGGATGAATTCATCTGGCAAAACACCATCCGGCTCAACCGCGCTTTTTATGACACGCTGGGGGACAAGAAGGCATTTGTTCTCTCTAACGGCCGCAATATGATGATCCTGAAGATAGTAGGATACGCGGAAAAGGTGGCGCAATACTATAAATTGGAAAACGTCAGGGCTCACGCATGGATCGCGCACCAACGATATCCCACCAAGGGGCGCGTGTGGCACCCTGCAGGAGCGCATCCTTTCATGGGATTGGACGAAGCGCTTGTCCACAACGGAGACTTTGCGAACTACTATTCCGTGACGGAATACCTGAGACAGGTGAACATATATCCGCATTTTCAAACAGATACTGAAGTTGCCGTGTTAATGTTTGACCTTCTGAATCGCGTTTATGGCTACCCGTTGGAGTACATCATAGAAGCCCTTGCGCCAACAACCGAGATGGATTTTGACCAGCTTCCGGAGGACAAGCAGAAGATCTACCACCTGCTTCAGTCTATGCATATCCATGGATCCCCTGACGGCCCCTGGTTCTTTATCATTGCCCGCAATGATTTCTACCACAAGCAGTTTCAATTGAGCGGGATAACCGATACTGCGATGCTCCGCCCGCAGGTCTTTGCTTTTCACGATGGCGAGGTCCAGGTAGGGCTTATATGTTCTGAAAAACAGGCGATAGACGCCACATTAGCAAGCCTTGCGGAAGAAGACAATCGCATCTGCCCGGTTGCTGACAAATACTGGAATGCCAGAGGGGGGAGCCACACAGATGGAGGCGCTTTTATCTTTACCATAAGCGACGACCCCGAGAATCCGGGGCAAAAGCGCATGGTATGTACCGACAAATTCGGCAGGGAG
>DAOVGD010000166.1 GCA_030672555.1 Desulfobacterales bacterium | reverse complement strand
TCATATCCAACCACATCGATCAAAAAGGAGGTTACATCCATGACTTTTTCAGAGAACCTTTCCGCCTGTCGTCGCTCCGTCTCTGTTTCGAAAAGTGTTGGGAAAGCTTTGAGTTGGGTGCCGCAGGAGGCACAGGTAGTTATGATATAGTCAAGCCCTTGGTCAGAGAAAAGATCAATGGTGCGCTTTGCCAGATCAACCGCCCTTTTCTGGTCTCCAAGGCTGTAAGCCATGAGCCCGCAACATCCCTGCTGTTCAGGAATAAACGGTACTATGCTCACTTCTTTTAGAATGTCGAGCAAGGCACGTCCTGTTTCGGGGAAGAGATAATTAGTGCCGCACCCGACAAAAAAACCAACCCGTATATTCCCGGTGACTCTCTTTTCTTCCGGCTGGCAACCTTCCAGAAAAGAAGTCATGGAAATTTGAGGGATGATAGTTCGTTGCGTAAAAAACGAGAGGGGGAACCTCAGGTGAAGGCCGCTCGATTCAGGGACCTTCTTGCAAAGGAGTTTTTCAAGGAGAGCACTTTCCTTGATCAATACATTGTGGCTCAGGTCTTCTGGGGTTAGGGCCTTAAGGAGACTTTGAGACATGGCCGGTTTATGTTTTAAGAAGTCTTGTTGTCGTCCATATTGGATTAATGTATCGGATTGCACATTGTTGGCACAGATTTCAGCACAGGCCCCGCAGGAAAGACAACGCGAGAGGATTTCTGATACGCCGGAGGTTAAACCGAGTTTTCCAGAGACCACTTCTTGTAAGACCGCTAATTTGCCACGCGCCACATCTGTTTCCATGCGTGTGGTCTGGTAGACAGGGCATACACTCATGCAGGCCCCGCATTTTATGCATTGTCTAAGAGCTTTTTTATAGTCAAGCATGTAAAAATATTTTTCCGGGGTTCAAAATATTGTTCGGGTCAAAGGCCTTTTTGATCCTCCGCATTAGGTCTATCTCAGCTTCTGACATTTCAAGACGGATAAAAGGGAGCTTGGTGATACCTACGCCGTGTTCTCCTGAAATAGTGCCTCCTAATTCAACAGTATATTTAAAGAGTGTTTCTACAGCAACATTGGCCTTTTTAAGTTCTGATGTTTTACTCTTGTCGAGCATTATATTAAAATGAATATTTCCGTCGCCTGCGTGTCCAAAACTTACTATGGTGAGTCCGGTTTTGTTACGCAGGTCGTCAATCTTTTTCACGAGATCCGGAACCTTGCTTCTCGGCACCACGATGTCCTCGTTGATTTTGTCAGGATTCAGCTTAAACAGGGCCGGGGAGATGGCCTTTCGAGCCTTCCATAGATCGAGTGCCTCTTTCGGGGTTTTAGCTTTGTGAACCGAGCGGGCTCTATATGACAGACACAGCGCGCACAGCTTTGATATTTCCATCTCGGCCATTTCCTTGGGGCCGTCTGTTTCAATAAGGAGCATAGCTCCAGCGTCCACGGGAAGACCTATATTAAGATACGACTCTGCGCATCGAATGGCGGATTGGTCCATATATTCCAAAGTCCTTGGTATAATCCCGGATCGTATGATGCCGGAGACAGCTCGGGCGGCATCCTCAATATGGTCAAAGACTGCTGTCATAGTGCATACGGTTTCGGGTAGAGGAAGAAGGCGGAGGACAATTTTTGTAATAACTCCCAATGTCCCTTCTGAACCAACCATCAGCCGTGTCATGTCATAACCGACCACGCCCTTGGTTGTTTCAACACCTGTGTGTATGCAATCACCTGTAGGGAGCACTACGGACAACCCTAAGACGTAATCCTTAGTAACTCCATACTTTACCGCTCTGGCCCCTCCCGCGCATTCAGCCACATTTCCACCAATGGTCGAATATGCAGCGCTGGAAGGATCAGGTGGATAAAAAAGCCCTTTTGCTTCCACTACCTTTTGGAAATTTCCTGTGATAACACCTGGTTCTACTTCCGCCACCATGTTGTCTGCGTCTGTGCGAAGTATTCTGTTCATTCGCGTTAGTACCAATACCACCCCACCTTTTATTGCCAAGGCTCCGCCTGTCATGCCGGTGCCCGCTCCCCTAGGGATCACAGGAAAACGCTCTTCGGTGGCAAGACGCATGATGGCAGCAACTTCTTCCATCCTCTCGGGGAAAACAACAACTTCGGGCATGTATCTTAAGTTAGTAGCGTCATAAGAATAACAGATCAGATCAGTTTCAGAATCCGTGCAATATTTTCGCCCGACAATGGACCTGAGTTTTTTGAAAATCGATTTTTTCATTAATGCCTGCACAAAAACGAGGGTTATATTTCACCGCAAAGGCGCAAAGAGCGCAAAGAAAGACCCTTAATGTGATAAAATCGGAGAAATTGCCATATTCGGATTTATCTCTACCGCCGACATAAAAAAAATGTCAACAGGCGCTGAAACTTTGCGCTCTTTGCGCCTTTGCGGTGAGGTCAACAGTGACAAGTGAGCAATCCCAAGATATCTAAGGTTTATTAGCACAGAGCCAGGGATTTGAAAACTGAAAAGAGTAAGGCCATAAGGGGGGGGTTAAGAAGCGTCTTTTTCCAACTTTTCGGATAGAAATTGAATGTGCCTATAATCAGGTCCTTTTTTCTTTAAAAGACTTTCAACGGCTTCAATTGCGTGAAGGGTTGTAGCGTGATAGCGGTTGAATGCCCTGCCTATGGCCTGAAGAGAGAGGTTGGTATATCTTCTGGACAGGTACATAGCAATTTGCCGAGGCCTTGCAATAGCTCGCTTGCGGGAACGCGAGACAAGGTCTTCCAGCGAGATCTTGTAACACTTGCAGACCAGTTTTTGTATCTCCTGAATGGTAATCTGGCGCTGCTTTTTGCAAATATTTTCTACAACGGTTTCGGCTAAAGGCAAATCAATCGCAAGATTGAGGAGAGACGATTTGGCCAAGATCCCGACAATTCCGCTTTCCATTTGGCGTATATCGCCGGTTAATTCGTGCGCAAGAAAATGTACAACATCCTCTGGGAAAAAGGTGGATTCATTCTCTACCTTTTTGGAAATGATCCGGACTCGGGTTTTATAATCGGGCGGGCTTATTTCAGAGATAATACCGGATGTAAGACGAGATTTGAGATTTGCATGCATCTTTGGGATCTCATCTAATGGGTAACTGCTTGTGAAGATGAGTTTTTTGTTGGCATTTAAAAGGGCATCAAGAGTAAAGGCCAGCTCATCTTGTATCTTTTCTTTGCCGCTCAGAAATTGAATATCTTCCAAGAGAAGGAGATCGCATTGGTTGCGGTATTTATTTTTAAACTGTTCAATATTGCCCTTCTTAAGAGAGGAGATCATCTCATTTGTAAAATCCTCTGCCGTAACATAACAGATGCGGGCTTCGGGGATTTCTTGTGATAGGTGGTTCCCTACCGCATGGGCAAGGTGACTCTTGCCTAAGCCGGTGTCAGCCAACAAAAATAGGGCGTTGTGATAACAGCTTTTTCCGCCTACCAATGTAAGTGCGGCTGTGTAGGCGAAATCATTAGATGTTCCTACTACAAATCGGTCAAAAGTAAAATCAGAGCGTAAGGGGCGAGAAACCCTTTGTTGCGGAGATGGAATATTCGGGAGGAAAAGCTGCGGGTCAATTGCATGGGGAGGTCCCTCGATTTTAAGTGGATTTTTTATTTTTAGTTCAATTCGAGGTCCCTTCCCCAGAATTTTTTCAGCCTCTTGTCGTATTATTCCCATATAATTCCCAATGATCCATTTTTGTGAGAAAGAATCAGGGCATGTAATTACGAGGTCATTCCCACTTTTTTCAGACAGTGTGAGCGGATCGATCCACAGCATGTAGGTGCTGTGTGGAACCTTCTGATGTATGGACGTTTTTATTTTATTCCATGTAGCCTGCATAGCAACATATTTTTTATTTTAGGGGTCTCAATTGTTTAAAAATGGGATTGAACAGTATACAGATGACATTAACATTACAATGATTATTAGCAATATAAGGGAGAATACAGAGAATTTCAAAAAAGATGCTGATTATTTAATAGGTCCTGATGTACTTGTCAAATCACAAAGTAGACTATTTTTTAATGGCTTGTGAAATAGTTTCCAGTAAATGATAACCTGTTAAAATCAAAACTAATATTTTTATAAGTTCTGTAAGGTCTATAATTTTCAGCCCTTTTTGAATTAGCATTTGTTCAAGTATTTTGAAAGGGTTGCCCCGATTTGTGGAAATTGTTCAGCACTTTTTTATCTCCGAATAGCTTTATTTTTCTTTTATTTTCTTGATTTTTTAATAAAAAATATGGTCATGTGGTGAAAGGGTGTAAGCGCATGGATTTACATTGAATTTTGTTGCCAAAATGGCAATTTGTTTTTAGGGCATGGTTCGGGGATTGAGGGTTGAGAGGTTTAGGATTTCGAGAGATCCGGCCTTTTCATGGACATTACGCAGTACCTCAATTCTATTGTAATGCGGAATTCCTCAATTACATAATTTGTTTTTGAGGTTGAAAAAGAAGATTATTTTTGACATATTTTCTTGCTATGAGTGTGTAAGATACATAAGTATAGTGTAAACGTATCCTCTTCATGTTTGATGAGTAAGCACCCACTCCATAAACAAAGAGTATGTATCTGGGCTGCCAGATAATTTGAAGAAGATACATTTCGAACAGGGTGGTAATAATGAAAAAGATGACTGTTGCTCTTCTTTCCGGTGGTATTTCACCTGAACGCGACGTTTCTCTTAAAAGCGGGGAGGAGGTTTTTAAGGCATTAGACAAGGGGAAATACGAAATTAGACAGTATGATCCGGCAACAGATCTCCCTCGCTTGGTTGCGGACGCTCCTGATATTGATATCGCGCTGATTATTCTTCATGGTCCTTTTGGAGAGGATGGAACTATACAAGGTTTTTTGGATATGCTTAATATCCCGTATCAGGGCTCAGGTGTTTTGGGTAGTGCGCTTGCGATGGATAAGGCAGTTGCCAAGCGTCTCTACAAGGATGCAGGACTCTTAGTCCCTCCCTTTAAGATCTTGGAACGAGGAATGCCCTATGAGTACCAGGAGATAGTCAAAGAGATCGGCCTACCCCTCTTGACCAAACCGGCCTCTGGTGGTTCAAGCATTGGTATGCATCTTATTTCTGTTGAAGCAGAGCTTGAAGAGGCCCTGGAGGATGCCTTTCGCTACGACGCCACAGTTATAGTAGAAGCGTATATCAAGGGTCGGGAGATTACAGGGGCGGTCCTCGGTAATGAGGCCTTTGAACTCCTTCCAATTGTTGAGATTATTCCCAGTTCCTCCCAGCCGTTTTTTGATTACACGGCAAAATATGATACCACCGGAGCAACCCGCGAGATATGCCCTGCCCCAATTGATGATACTTTAGCTGAACAGGCCCAACAGTGTGCTGCAACAGCACATCGCGCGCTATGTTGTGAGGGATATAGTCGCACTGATATGATTGTCCAGGATGAAAAAATTTTTGTTTTGGAGACCAACACAATTCCGGGGATGACACCAGTGAGCCTTTTTCCGCTTGCAGCCAAGACCGCCGGGTTGACCTTTGGGCAACTCCTTGATCGTTTAATCGACCTGGGGCTGGAAAGTCATCA
>DAOVGD010000095.1 GCA_030672555.1 Desulfobacterales bacterium | reverse complement strand
TACTGCAAAAGCGTGAGAAACGGCCCAAATTTCCGCAAGTTTTCGTCAAATAGGCCTGCTATTCTCCTCAAATTTGCGAAAATTTTGTCTCGTTCTCACTCTTTTTCGTTACGGACATAATTCTCGGACAGCCTCCTAGTTTGCTGATGATATTCGTTTTTTATGCCACCATAAGCCAGATTGGATGCCTCGGGGGTAAGTGGAACTTCGCTGGCGAAACGATTCGGCATGAGCCAACCGGGTGTTGTCTATGCAGTGAATAAAAGGGAAAAGATAGCAAAAGAGAAAAACTACCGACTGCTCGAATTAGTTACTTGTTTACAAATAGACGTCCCATTCGGCCCTCAGATATATAGAATCATATACGGCTTATATACAGTTTCTGTATTTATACCATATATCGATATTAGAGAAAAGTGTAATATGTAATTTTTCCTGCGATATCAGCCTGTATTGGAAATCACAGATTTTTTTCTGCTGAATAAATTGTTATCTTCTGGAGGAAAATGTTTCAATTGACGTATATGCATAAATGATACATATTAATACATATGAGAACAACATTAAATATAGATGATGAAATATTGGACAAGGCATCGCGGTTAACAGGAGTTAAGGAAAAGACCGCCTTAGTGCGACTTAGCTTGGAAGCTCTGATTGCCCGGGGGACGCAGATGGGACGTCCATTTGCAAATCAGTTGCCATCTTAGTTTGCTGATGATATTCGTTTTTTATGCCACGATGAGCCAGATTGGATGCCCCGGGGGTAAGTGGAACTTCGCTGGCGAAACGATTCGGCATGTCAAGTTCTGGGGGCAAGTTTGCTCTTGACCCCTTGTTTGTTAATCGCACTTTAGGTTCAGCTCACCTAGCGACAGTCTCTCGACCTACGAGACAGTTCCTTCTTTAACAGCTTGGACGCTTCCTTACCCAGGGCAGCAAAGCGCTCCTCGATGCATTCGGTGATAATCTGCAACATTGACTTTCCTTCAAGCGCTGAAAGGATTTTCAATTTTGCGTGGGTCTCATCGCTGAGCCTTGCGGTCACCTTCTTCATACCACGTTCCTCCTTGTCGTAATATCGGCAAGACGGCAAAAGTCTTTAACGGGAAAAAGCGTAACCCGAAATAATTCTGCGATATCGTATTAAAAAGCCTGAATTGTGGCTTATAGTGACATTCTGGCAACTCATTCTTTTATTTCCATCTTGACCCCTTATCAGGTGTATTGCATTTTGCCGAAGTCTTGACGGTTTGCCGCTTTTATGGTAATAATATACCTTCCCCTTTCGCTTAACGCAAAGAGATAAAGCTAGCCCCTAAATCAAGCCTGTCTGCGTCCTGCACAGATAGCATCCATTTGGTTTTCCGTGAACGGACTATAGGAGGCTGTCCGAGAATTTTGTCTCGTTCTCACTCTTTTTCGTTACGAACATAATTCTCGGACAGCCTCCTAGGAAGCAGTGCCTTCTAGTTATGCTGATTCCATGAATTCCGCGTAAGATCCCTTATGGAGGTAATTAAGTACTATGCATTCCAAAATTTTGATAGTCGACGATGAACCCCGTATGTGCGACAGTCTTAAGGCCTTGTTGACCAACGAGAGGTATGAGACCCGCACATGCTATGGTGGACACGAAGCTTTAGAGTGCCTTGCCAAGAACAATTTTGACCTTGTGCTGGTGGATATGGTCATGCCCGACGTGAACGGCCATCAAATTGTGGATTATATAAACAGCCAAAATCCAGAGACCTGCGTCATCGTTATCACTGGGCATGCTACTGTGGACTCGGCAATAGAATCTTTAAGGAAAGGAGCCTGCGATTACCTCAGAAAGCCCTTTGAGTATGAGGAATTGTTAAAGACGGCGAAAAATGCCCTTGATCGAAAAAGATTGAAAAGCGAGCGCAAACAGGCAGAGCAGGCGCTTCGAGCAGCTCGCGATGAGCTAGAACAGCGCGTGAAGGAGCGTACTGCTGATTTGGTCACAGCAAATGAGCAGTTAAAGCGCGAAATAGAACAGCGCAAGCGGGCAGAGAAGCAGATTTGCAGGCTGAGCCACGAACTTTTAATGGCGCAAGAAAGCGAGCGGCAAAGGATTTCTCGTGAGTTGCACGACGTGGTGGGCCAAGACCTTTCTGCCTTAAAAATCGGCCTTGACACCTTTTTTGATAATCAGCCAGAAGCTCCTCCTGAGACGAGACAAAGGCTGTCAGAATTCTCCAAAATACTTAAGGGGGCCATAGCGACTGTGCGGGATCTGTCCCATACCTTACGTTCCACCGGTCTGGATCAGCGCGGGCTGGTATCGACGGTCCGCCTGTATTGCGAAGAGTTCTCCCGCAGGAAGAGACTAAAGGTTGACTTTTTTGCCACCGGGATAGATGAGTCAAGACTCGATTTCCATACGAAGATTAACCTGTACCGCATGATTCAAGAAGGCCTCAACAACGTCAAAAAACATGCTGATGCCAAGCATGTGACTATCCGTTTGGTGGGATCTTTTCCAAACATCATTCTTCGCATCGAAGACGATGGCAAGGGTTTTGATGTGCAAGATAGGCTGATCTCAGCGGCCAATGAAAGACGCATGGGACTTCGGGTCATGGAGGAAAGGGCTGCCCTACTTCAAGGGAAAATGAAGATCGAAACCTACCACAAGCAGGGCACCAAAATCGTGGTAGAGGTTCCATATTAGGAGAAGAACATTGGATGAAAAGAAAACCGTCTTGATTGTTGACGACCACCCCTTTTTCAGGGAGGGGCTCAAGTCTCTTTTAGCAAGGCACTCCGGGTTTGAGTTAATCGGAGAAGCTGGAAACGGCGACGAAGGGCTCAGGAAGGCCAAGGAACTCAGGCCTGACCTGGTGGTGATGGACATATCTTTACCGGATGGCAGCGGCATTGAAGTGACTCGCAATATACGTAGCCTCCTGCCTGAGACACGGGTGGTGATTCTCAGCATGCACTCCAAGATCCATTACATTACCGAGGCCTTCCGGGCAGGGGCTGCAGGATATGTTGTCAAGGAATCAGCTACTGAAATGCTTTCAGAGTGTCTTGAGGCTGCATCAAAAGGGCAATGTTTCATGGACTCTTCAATTCATCATAATGTTGTGGAAAACCTTAGGAAATGCCGTGAACAGGAAGCAAAGATTACCGATACTGGCTACAATATCCTGACCCGCCGGGAGCAACAGGTCATGCGCTTGCTCGCAGAGGGGCTTTCTACCAAAAAGATCGCCGAGAAGCTTTTCATCAGTCCGAAGACCGTTAAGAACCACCGGTCCAACATTATGAGCAAGCTTGATCTTCACACCGCCATAGAATTGGTTCGCTATGCGGCCAGGTTCGGTTTGATCGATATAAACCTTTGGCAGAAATAAAGAAACCACTTCAAACCCGTCACCCAACCTTCCCCGGGAAAAAGTCCCGTCTTTTTGGGCTTCCTTTTCCTATAAGAATGAATCATTCGCTCTATTTACAAATCAAACAAAAATAGGCATTCTAAAAAAGGGTAACATCCATGGAGACTGACCAAACGCTGATTCGTGACCATGAAACCGAGGTTGAAATGCAGTAATTGAAACGAAGTAAAGGAGATTAAGCCGTGAAGACAATCGTGATTGTAACTAGCCCACCAGGGCCTGATCCCGGTCTTCTTGCAGCAGTCAAAACGTTGTTTCCCGATTGCGAGATCAATGTTGTTTACAAGGGGGTTGATACCTTTGAGCAGCTTCCGGCTCCACGTCCGAGGCGCTTACGCTCTACACAACAAGGAGGGCGTAATGGCAAAGATTCTGATTGTCGATGACCAGGCATGTGTTCGGGAACTCCTTTCAGAGGAACTGAACTCTGAAGGGTACCGGGTTGCAACGGCAGGCGATCCGGAATCAGTCAGGGAACATCTGAGATTCTCGACACCTGACTTGGTTCTTCTGGATCTGTTTTTGGATGGGCTTGAGGCGTTTGACGTCTTACAAGATATCAAAAGGGAAAAAGCGGACCTGCCGGTCATCATCTTTACTGCCTATGATAGCTATATAGAGGATCCACGTCTCGCTGAGGCCGATGGCTATGTTATCAAGAGCATTGTCCTGGATGAACTGAAGGCAAAAATAGCGGATGTCCTCAACCAGAAGCTGGCCTTTCAAGGGGAAGCTGGGGCATACGATGGCCTCGATTTGCTACAGGATATCCGAAATGCCACTATAACATGCCGATAATTCAGTTGAAGATGAAGATTAATATGGCCTTGGGGGGTATAAGCGCTCAAATAAGGGAAAAAATCATTAATAATTAGTAATTCACAATTGATTATTGATTATTATACAAAATGGGTCAGTGTCTATAAGTGCTTAATTTATCACCATAAATTGTCAATAATCAATTGCTAATTGTCAATTGTGAATTTTACTCCAACTACTCTGGGGTTAAAAAAAATGCTTATTTGAGCGCTTATGGCCTTGGGGGGTACGGTATCATTGCCGGCAGACAAGCGTATGAAGGAAACGGGGAGGCAAGTCAATGAAAATGTACAAGATACTGTTGGTGGATGACGATCACGAGATCCTGACAGTGATTGACCTTGCTCTCGTGCGAAAGGGCTACCAAGTCACAACAGCTTCAAGCGGCAAAGCCGCTGTTGACGCCTTAGGTGTGACAGATTTTGATCTCGTGCTTACTGACCTAGATATGCCAGAGGTAGATGGTCTGGCCGTTCTGAAGAAGGCCAAAGAGTTAGACCTGGATCGGGGGGTCATGATAATGACTGGCAATGCCGGCCAAGAGTCAGCTATCAATGCCCTTCGGCTGGGTGCTGATGACTACCTATTGAAGCCGTTTTCTGTGCCTGCATTGTGGGATCGGGTCGCCAGTTGCCTTGACAGATCAGAAGTTAGGCGGAATGCGCGGTCTTAGCCTTGCAAGTCCGTGCGGGGATTAACCCGAGTTCAACCGTTTACAAAGAAGCTGATGTGAATGGAGATAATAGTATCGGTCTTGAAGAAGCTATCCACGCTTTGCAGGTTGTTTCTGGAATAAGATGCGAATAGGTTCTATGGACACACGATTACTTGAGGTAGGGTCAGAAATGGCCCTGCCTTTTTGTTTTGTGGGCAATGGGAGGACTTTCTGATGACTGATAAACCTACCTATGAAGAATTGGAACAAAGGGTAAAGGAGTTAAAAGAAGAAGCAGTTGGGCGCAAACGGGCGGAGGAGGCATTGCAAAAATCGGAGCATCAACTGCGCTTGCTCTCTTCCCAGTTGTTAACAGCCCAGGAGGATGAAAGAAAAAGGATCGCCCGGGAACTACATGATAGCGTCGGAAACTCCCTGGTAGCCACCAAGTTGGCGTTGGAGAACGTCCTTAGCCAGTCAGTCAACAGTGCGGCTATGCCGGGTGTCCAATCATTAGAAGCCGCTATTTTGCTGGTTCGGGAAGCGATTCAAGAAGTTCGAAGGATGCAGACAGGCTTACGACCACCCCTATTGGATCATCCAGGCATCGTAGCGACTATTTCGTGGTTTTGCGGGGAATTTGAAAAACTCTATTCGGGTATCCGCGTCGAAAAACAAATAAGCATAGAAGAAAAGGATGTGCCTGAGCCTCTAAAGATTGTTATTTTTAGAATCTTGCAGGAAGCCCTTAACAATGTCGCCAAACATGCCAAAGGCGATCTTGTGCACGTGTCGATAAGAGGAACAGGCGGCAAGATAGAATTGGCCATAGAGGATAATGGGGTCGGATTCGATCTTGAACATGTGCACTTTATGAACAATTCCAGGGGAGGATTTGGCCTTACTACCATGAAGGAGCGAACCGGACTATCCGGCGGGTCTTTTTCAATTGAGTCCAACAAAGGGGTAGGAACCATTGTTCGGGCATCGTGGCAATGTTAATGACCCCGTTCTGTAGCCGCCAAAAAAGCTACACAGCAGAATGTCTGGTGGTTCCGGTACATCAGGCAAACGTTTTAGGCGCAGATGGTCCATTTGTAAATCAGTTGTCATCTTACCTTACTGATGATATGTTGAGCACATCATGAAAAAACTTATCTTGATATTGGCCTTAACAGTCATTATTGGCTGTGCCCATGTTATTTCCCAAGAAGTAAGAGATGAGGTGGACCCGGAAGTCACCCCGGAGATGCTTTTCGGGAGCCCTGATGCTTATAAGGGCAGGACCGTTATTTTAGGGGGTGTTATCATTAATTCAAAAAACACGGACGAGGGGACACTTATCGAGGTGCTTCAGAAGCCGATAGATTATCGAGGACGGCCGGCAAATACGGACATCTCACTTGGCAGATTTCTCGTTTTTTATGAGGGTTATCTTGATACAGCCATTTATTCCGTGGGGAGAAAAGTAACGGTTGCGGGCGAGGTTTTGGGAAAGAGGATGAGGCCGCTTGGAGAACTGGAATACCCTTATCTTTTCATAAAAAGTAAAGAAGTTCACGCACTTAAACCGAAAAGTGATTGTCCGGTAGGATTTTCTATAGGTATATTTAAGACATTTTGAGATATGCAAGGGGAGATATTATAATGAAGCCCACTACATGGTATCCGGCTTTGTTGGTCGTGCTCACATGGTATGTTTTTTTCTCTCTTACAGGCTGTGCTCCGGTAATCTCCAAGGAGATCAGGGACAAGGTATCAGAAGAGCTGACCTTGAGCGAGGTGGCAAAAAAACCTGAAGCTTATAAGGGCACAACCGTGCTTTGGAGCGGACTGATCATCAGCGCTATAAATTTGCAGGAAGGTACCATGATCGAAGTGCTTCAAAAGCCCGCGGATTTCCGTGGAAAGCCAAAGGACGTGGATTACTCAGAGGGAAGGTTTCTGGCCATAGATCCCCGTTACCTGGATGTGGCTATCTATACACAGGGAAGGATGGTTACAGTAGCTGGAGAAGTCCGAGGAAAGAAGATTCAGGATCTGGGTGAAATGAAGTACACATACCCCTTGATTTTTGCCAAGGAAATCTATCTCTGGCCGGAGGAAAGAGAAGAGAGATATTACTATCCTTATCCTTACTGGGATTATCCCTGCTGGTATCACCCCTACCGGCATCCAGGATGGTGATAACAAGATAAGCTCATCAAAGACTTTTTACAAAGTCATCACTCTTGGTGTTAAATAAAAAGATAGGATATCAGCGTTAGCCATATATCAGGGGGGATTGGGGTGGAAGCGCTCAAATAAGGGAAAAAATCATTAATAATTAGTAATTCACAATTGATTATTGATTATTATACAAAAT
>DAOVGD010000124.1 GCA_030672555.1 Desulfobacterales bacterium | reverse complement strand
CAAATCCCTAAATCTCCTCACCACTTTCCCCACCGCAGTCATTGCCGCTATGATATCAAACGGCCTCCGCTGTCCGGCCATGTTGCTTATTCCTCGCAGTTCCGCAAAAGGGATATCATATTTCAGACAGATATGGGCGGCCGCAGCTCCCTCCATGTTTTCACACAGGGCGCCGATCCTTTTATTGATTCTATCCGCCCTATCTTTTGTTCCTGATGCGGTAGACACAGTGATAAACCTTCCCTTCTCTGCTCTCAGGCCTTCTGACCGGGCACATTCAAGAAGTCGATCAGAAAGGGGTTCATCAACAGGGAAAAGGTTAAAATATTCGACACCCTGTTTCGTTAATACAGGAACACCTATCTCTTCCATGGACCGAAATCCGGCCTCGTTTACTGCCCCCTCATCTGCGCTGATTTCGCTCTGTGCCACTGCTATGTCACCGATTAAAAGTCCGGATCCATGATAGGCCCCCGCACAGCCGACCAAGAGAACACCATTCGGACGCCTTATAATGATCTCCTCAGTCAAAAAAGAGGCTGTATTCACCCTTCCGATGCCACAGATATGTATAGTATCAGGAGGGAGAAGTCCTGTAAGCGGTTCTTTTTCCTTTTGGGTAGGGGTAATGATAAGCACGGAATTACAGGATTGCGGATTGCGGATTGCGGATTGCGGATTTAATTTGCGCATGATGGTAGCATCTTTTTGCAAGATTAATTTTTGTGTGATATTTTAACATTTTTTTATACCACACCATTGGGGAATAAGGGAAGAAAGGTATGCCTGATCATCAAAAAATTGTGATTTCTGCCTCTCGACGAACAGACATTCCATGTTATTATATGGATTGGTTCATGGATCAGATCGAAAAAGGGTATTTCGAAGTGACCAATCCTTTCTCCCATACTGTATCAACAGTACCGGCCACCCCTGACCGGGTCGCTGTCATTGTTTTTTGGTCCAAAAATTTTGCACCATTTATCTCTGGCAATTATGGTGATATTCTTATAAAAAAGGGCTTTAATCTGTTCTTTAATTTTACCGTCAACTCTGAGTCCTCA
This sequence comes from Desulfobacterales bacterium, assembly GCA_030672555.1. Classification (GTDB taxonomy): domain Bacteria; phylum Desulfobacterota; class Desulfobacteria; order Desulfobacterales. Next base: position 6,263 of record DAOVGD010000124.1, on the reverse strand, counting down.
ATACTGGAACCTCGCATGCCCCCTTTGCGAGAACGGCTGGAACAGGTAAAGACACTCTGTACGGCTTTTCACCCCGATTCTATAAACTGGCGATTCGATCCGATAACCTTTTTTCAACTCAACAACAGCCCCCTGCAAAATAACCTGAACCACTTTGACCGGATCGCAGATAAGATGGCCGACCTCGAAATTAGCCGCTGCATTACGAGCTTCATGGATGATTATCCCAAAATCAGAAAAAGGACAAAAAAAAGACCTGGATTTTCTTTTTGCTATCCCTCAATGGATACCAAAGTCACAATCATTACAAAAATGGAAGAAAGACTGGATGAAAGGAATATCACACTTTACGCCTGCTGCGAAAAAGATTTGTTAAAAGCATTGCCGGACAGTTCTCACATAAAACCGAGCTCTTGTATCCCTAACGACCTTTTTGTAAAACTGTTCGGGTGTACTCTATCTCTCAGAAAGGATTCCGGTCAGCGTATCCACCTCGGCTGCGGATGCAAGACATCCAGGGATATTGGATCATATCGCCTCCACCCGTGTCATAATCGGTGCCTATATTGTTATGCAAATCCCGCCGCAATGTGATTAAAATGTGGGAGCGGCTTTCGGCCACGATTCAAAAAGATGACACCGGCCCAACAAACAATTTCGAGTGATTAAAATTGACAAAAAATTAGGGCAGTGATAGAAAAGACATAATTTTTTCTCTAACAATGTTGTTTTGGGGGGGCTTCCTTGTTCGGATTGGGTATTCCAGAAATCATTATTATCGCTATTATCCTCTTGCTTATCTTTGGCGGCAAGCGTCTTCCTGAGATCGGAAAGAATCTGGGGAAAACGGTAAGCGAACTTCGAAAGGTCAAGAAAGAGATAAGTGAAGAAAAAAGTACCACAAAACCGACACAAGAAGAGGAACAACAGGGGCCGGAGGGCACAAAATCGTTTCAGGACAAACTTGCCAAAAAGGTGATCGATCAAATTCCCGGGGCAAGAGACGCCAAAAACTTAAAGGATAAGGCAGATAAGATAAAAGATATTCTCAAGTAATAATTGCTGATTACTTGCCAAGCCGTTACTCTGCTCTCGCAACTCCTCTTTTTTTATCCTCTAAAGAGCCTCTTGCAGAAACAACTTCGTCACGAGATCGTGCGAAAAGGTTCTGCGCAAGGAAGAGGAGTCAAATCGCCGCAGGCGTAGCGGTAGTTACGTTGAGGACGATTTTACGACGATGACGCAGCGCAGGACTTTTGCAGCCGATCGCAGTAGATGGCTGTTTCTGCAAGAGGCTCTAAAGTCTGTCAAATAAAAAAGTCCTTCTGCTATCAGGAGTTTTAAAAAATGTCTGTCGCTCCCAACATTCTCGTAGTGGATAATGATACCAGAATCTGCCAGAGCCTACAATATCTCCTTACCGATCAAGGCTATGCGACAGACCTGGCATATACGGGGGGCGAAGGAATAAACCGATTAGCAGAAAAACCATACGCAGTCGCCGTAATAGATATGGTTATGCCGGGCATCAGTGGACCGGATCTCATGGAATATATCAAATCCTATTACCCGGATACCATTGTCATAGCAATGACTGGCTATGTCTCAACCGCATCGGCTATAGAGGCATTGAGAAGAGGGGCTTATGACTATCTGATAAAGCCTTTTGAATTTGAGACATTACAGAAAGTAATTCAAAACGCCCTTAACACTGTACACTCAAAAATTTCTGCCGAATCATCCAGCAACATATATCAAGCATTAGTGGAAAACTCTCCCGACATTATTTATACTCTTGATCCGGAAGGAAGATTCAGCTTCGTTAACAGCATGTTTGAAACGCTTTTAGGCTTTTCTGCTGATAAATCTATTGGTGTCCCTTACACCTTCATTCTTCATCCTGAAGATGTCGAGAGGGTTAAATGGCATTTAAATGAACGTAGAACAGCCGAGCGTTCTACCAACGGATATGAACTGCGGCTAACAACAAATAAGAGTGTAAGCACACACGATTATATCGTTGTTGAACTAAACGCCTTTGGCATGTATGAAGAAAATCGTACCTCAGCGGCGGGCAAGAAATTCATAGGCACATATGGAATCGCAAGGGATATTACCCAAAAACGAAAAACTCAAGATAAGGCCCTTGAATTAAAAAAGATGGCAAGCATTCGTACTCTTGTCGGCGGAATAGCCCATAATTTTAATAATGCACTTTCAGTGGTGTCTGGGTATACATCCCTCTTTGAAACGAAAATACCCCATAACCAACAGGCACATAATGACCTTCAAGCCATTAAAAAGGCCACGGACAGAATGGTGAATCTTACCCATAAGCTCTTAGCCTACTCAGAACAAGTTGAGTACAAGAAAAAGCCGATAAATCTTCATGATACGGTCAAAAAAGTAGTCCAAAAGGCCTCTAATACCATAAGGCCTTCTATCACCATGGAAATAGATCTGAGCCCTAAGTTAAGATTGGTTGAGGGAGACCCTTTCAAGATAGAACAGGTACTTATGAACCTTGTAATGAACGCTTGCGAAGCTATCGAAGATCAAGGTATAATGCGCATCTCGGCCAAAAATGTACTTGTCTCCCCTGAATTCCGCGCCAAGCATCCGGAATTGGATAAGGATAAATATGTTCTTCTGCGGGTTAAGGACACAGGGGTTGGGATGGATGAAACAACTCGCAAACGGGCTTTTGACCCCTTTTTTACTACCAAATTTACAGGACGGGGGTTAGGGCTTTCCTCAGCGCTTGGGATAATAAAGGGCCATGGAGGTCATATATACATTAATAGCCGAAAAGGACAGGGAACTACAGTTTCTGTTTGCCTCCCACTTGCAACGGGGGCAACTAAAAAATTAAAAAAAATTGAGACAAAAGATATTCACAGAAACAATGAAACTATTCTAATTATAGAATACAAAGGGATTACCCTCGATGTCACAGAAAAGTTTTTCTCAAAACTCGGTTACACTGTTTTAAGAGCAACTACCGCCCAGGAAGCGCTTAAGATGCTACAATCGCATCCGGACATATCGCTCGCTGTTATGGACATCGACTTGCCGGACATGGATGGCACTGTACTCTATCCCTGTCTTAAAAAAATACGCCCTGACCTAAAAGTAATCGCCTGTAGTGGATACCCCTTTGACGGGGTGCGCACAAATATGCTGGGTGCCGGAGTAGAAGACTTTATCCAGAAACCGTTCCGTTATCATGCGCTCGCACAAAAAATCCGAATGGTTCTTGACAAGCGTTAAACTTTCCTTGCTAAATGTCTCAATTCCATGTAATAAAAAAAAATGAGCTATTCATATGACCCTGATATAATATTGAACAAAACATTATCTGATAAAATAGAAAAACTCCCCGCCCTCCCAACATCCATTAACAAGGTCTTGGAATTACTGAACAAGTCGGATAGCAAATATGAAGATATTGTCGCTGCCATCGATCCTACACTTGCCGCCCGGTTTCTGCAGGCTTCGAATGCCGCCTTTTACGGGCGCCATATCGACAGCATTCAGTACGCTGTAAGAGTACTCGGATATTCCACCATGCGGGGGATCGTTCTTTCTGTTTCCCTCCTTAACGTCTTTGAAAAAAAACAGATTACATCGCTGTTCAACTATGAAAAATTTGAACAGCAGGCACAGCTTTGCGCCTTCAATGCCACAACACTTGCGCAATTGTGCAAATACGAACACCCCGACAAGGCATATTCTGTTGGGCTCTTGCATAACATAGGGAAGTTACTTATTGCGGCTGAACTACAAGAAGAATATGAAAAAATCAATGATTTGACAAAAGCAATGGGCATGTCAAGCAGTGAGGCCGAAAAAGCGGTGCTTGGCCATTCCCATTCTGAATTAGGGGCCGCTATTATGAAGCATTACGAGCTCCCTTCTGATATCGTGCAGGCAGTATGGTACCATGAAATGGATACGCTGGGAAATATACCCCAGGACGATGAAGATCTGTTTGAGCTGTGCCTCATAACCAGAGAGGCCGTGGAAATTACTGACCGGCTTAAGCTGCCGGAACGTTCTGTGATAACAGAAATTGTACAGGAGCGAGAAAACATCGCCAATAATATACGGGACGGTATAGAGCAAACCTCCCGACATCTCCTTGAATCTCCACGTAAACAGGTTCTCCCTGAGTTGCTCCTGCAAGCATCTTCAGCCTTAATAAGTATCCTGAGGGATAGGTATAAATTCAGACTAAGAGACGTGGCTGGATAGGGACTTCCATATCTCCTACCATCTCTCGAAAAGTATGAGCATTTTTGGTCGCATACCCTAAGGCATCGTTATTAAAGTACGCGTAGACATCCTTACCCTCGGCAAGCCACTTTTTTGTCTTAGTTGCCCAGACTTTGAGTTCCTCATCTGTATAACACGAAGAATATAATGCAACCCCACCGTGAAAACGAAGATATATAAAGTCGGCGGTCACCTCTTCTCTTACGGGCCAACGGTCTGAATGGGCTATGCATAAACCAAAACCATATCTTCTCAGCAATTCATAAGTCTCTTCAGTAAACCAAGTCACATGGCGAAATTCAAAGACATGTCGCACAGAATTTGTAACCGGGCGTTCTTTGAGCAGGCCAAAAAAGTCCTCAAGTCTATTGCAATCGATCGAATGCTTCGGTCTAAGCTGCCACAAAACAGCGCCGAGCTTTTCGCCCAACCTTTCAACGTGTTCAAAAAATCGCTCCACTGGTTCTTTACAATCTTTCAGCAGTTTTGTGTGAGTGATATATTTACTTCCTTTGACCACGAATCTAAAATCCTCCGGTGTACGTTTGTACCAGTTATCAAAAGTCTTCTCCATAGGAAGCCTATAGAATGTAACGTTCAACTCTACGCTACCGAAATGTTCACTATAGTACTCCAACCATTTGTTTTGCGGCATGCCAGGAGGATAAAAGACACCACCAGACCAATGAGGATAGCTGTATCCGCTTGTCCCCAAAAAGAATCTACCTCTCTTGAGCTTCATAGCAGTACTCCCCCTTTGCTTTTATTATCGTGCACATTCCAATAGTTGATGGTTTTGTAAAAAGTCTTCAATTCGCTTTAAAAATATATTCTTTTGTTATATGAATAGATTAACGTGGCTAAGCATTTAACTCCCTGCGGGTGGGCCAGATGCTATCACATTCATAAGGTAAAAATGCAAGTCCCTATACTATGCACTTATCCTATACCGGCAGAATTATTTTACTCTCTATCCTTGTAGGAGCATTTATCTTGTCCGCATGCACCGGTTTTATTGAAAACCAGGTATTCTTCCCTGACCGCCAAATCATTATCACCCCCGATCAGCGAGGACTCGCATATGAAGATGTCCTTTTTGAGACTCAAGATAAGGTTATGATAAACGGATGGTTTGTACCAGGCAAGAAAGAAGCGCCTTATTTTTTGTTTTTTCACGGTAATGCAGGCAACATCTCCCATCGAATCGATAACCTGATACTGTTGAACCTTATAGGTCTGAATGTATTTATCTTCGACTACAGAGGCTACGGAAAGAGCGGGGGAAAAATATCTGAAGAGGGGTTCTATCTCGACGCTGAAGCAGCTTATCAATATACTGCAAAAAAAGCTTCTGAACATAACAATCCCATCATCATTTTCGGACGATCCCTGGGAACAGTTGCCGCCGTGTATATCGCGGCCGGGGAAAAATGTTCCGGTGTTATCCTGGAATCGGCCTTTACCAGTCTTGAGAATATGGCAGCATATCATTATCCAATCCCGTTTTTGTCCCGCCTACTAAAAGGACGCTTTAACACCATCGCAACCATAAAGCGGGTCCACCAGCCAACATTGTTTATACATGGAGACCACGATACGATTGTTCCATATAAAATGGGGCAAGCACTCTTTGACGCTACTAACACACCAAAAATATTTTACACCATTCCAGGCGCAGGACACAACGACACATACGAAACTGCAGGGGCAAAATACATTGAGGTACTGGATAGGTTTATACGAGCTGCGGTTTCAGGAAAAAGTATTGCCGGAATAGCTAATTAAAACCCTTTAGCATCTTATTATTATTGCCGATATTTTCTTTAGCATTAAAGTATAATGGCTTCGTAAAAAGTCATGACATATCATATTGCAATGCAAAGGGAATGAGACAAATCGCATGATTAAAGAAATTAATGTTCAGGATTTAAAAGTGGGTATGTATGTGGAAAGATTAGGTATCTCCTGGTTTAACCACCCATTTGCAC
>DAOVGD010000051.1 GCA_030672555.1 Desulfobacterales bacterium | reverse complement strand
AAGATGATTGTCAATCGCAAAATAATGAGGGGGGCTGCCAGCCAAGCCCTAAGAAATGGTTTGGCATTTCATGAGTGTATTGATTGCGAAGCCTTTTGGTGGTATGATAGTTTTATCACTGGTAGCGGTTTATTTTGGTGGGTTTATTGTGTTGAGTTTTCGTTTTCGGAGAAGATTGGAGAATTATCGAGGAAAGACCTGAAGCCTCACGCAAAGGCGCAAAGACAAAAACGTATCAGGGGAGGAATCCACGTGGCACTCGAAGAAAAAATAAAATATCCACACATTGTTTTTGATGAGAAAGGTGTGCCTACGCTCCAAGGCACAACGCTAAAGGTAATCGAACTGGTTGTGGAGAAGCTGGCCTATGGCTGGAGTCCTGAAGAATTATACTTTCAACATCCTTATTTAAGCCTCGGCCAAATCCATGGTGCCTTGGCTTATTACTGGGATCATGTGGAAGAACTCAACGAGGAGATCGCTGAGCAACTGAAAAAGGTTGAGGAGCTTCGGAAGCAAGCCAAGATAGGGCAATCAGCACTGGCCGCAAGACTCAAGACTAAGGGTCTCTTCTAATGCCCATCATGTTTTATATGGATGTTCATATTCCCCGTGCTATCACCATAGGACTCCGAATGCGAAAGGTTGGCGTGCTCACTGCTCAGGAGGATGGCGCAGATACATTGCCTGATCCTGAGCTTTTGGATCGGGCAACCCAGCTTAATCGAGCTCTGTTCCCCTTTGATAATGATCTTTTAGTTGAAGCTGTTAATAGACAGCGCGAGAACAAGCCATTCAGCGGAGTCATTTATGCTCATCCCTTGCGCGTTCCGATTGGACAGTGTATTCAAGATTTGGAGCTGATCGCAAAGGGCGGTGAGCCAGAAGATTTGAAGGACCATGTAGAGTTTCTGCCGCTTTGAAGACAAATATAAGGATGATTGAAAATATTAGAAAGCGAGTCGAAGTTGAAGACTATCGGATTACCATATGAAATGTGCTGCTTGCCATGATGAAATGGTAATGAAGAAGGGAGAAATTGATCTCAGGATCGAAGGAAAACTATATCTTGTGAGAAACGTCTCTTATGAAGAATGCCCTGCCTGTGGGGAAAAGGTTCTTGTTCCGAAAATCAGTCAGGAACTGTTTGAGAAAATTAAAAATAGAGAATTTATTGAAGAGAGCGTTAAGATTCCGGTATTAGATGGGACCTATGGTTAAATAAACAATGAACTTTTGCCCGGTTGTTAATCCATAAGGGCCTGCACTGTCTACGTCCGTTATAAAAAAGGATGTTTTTAAAATAGATGAAAAAGCTGCTGATAAGTAAAAATTTATTTATTTTGATCCTGGCTGATGTGGTTCTGTTGGCCCTTGCTTACTTCTTGGCCTATGTTGTGCGGTTTGAAGCCAAGCTTGGGACAAGTGAACTGATGGTTATAAAGCAGACAATTGTCCCTGTTGTGCTGTGCAAGCTGGTGGTGTTTTACTTCTTTAACCTCTATCGGGGTATGTGGCGTTATACCGGTATCGTTGATCTCCTTAATGTGATCAAGGCGGTAGTGGTGAGTTCTTTGATTATTATTACAGTGGTCCTCATGCTTAGCAGATTTCAGGGTTTTTCGCGGTCCGTTTTTATTATTGATGCTGTTTTTTCCTTAATATTAATAGCCGGTATCAGGTTTCTCATCCGGCTCGTTTTGTCTACTACTACTACTACCTTTAAGAAGAGTATCAACAATAACGGACACAAAACATTGATCATAATCGGCGCTGGTGACGCAGGGGAAAAGGTGGTCCGTGAGATCTATGATAATCCAAGGATGAAATACAGGATAGTCGGCTTTGTTGATGACGACAAAAATAAGGTTGGTAAACAGATCCACGGAATAAAGGTTCGCGGCAGGGTTGACGATCTCAAAGAGATTGTAAAAAGCGAAAGTGTGGATGAAATTTTGATTGCTGCTCCGTCCGCGGTGGGGAAAGATATGCGGCGCATTGTGGAGATCTGCGATTCGACAAAGGTCCCCTATAAGACACTGCCGGGGATGGGGGAGATAATCGACGGCAAGGTCAGTATTAAGACAATTCGAGACATCTCATACAAGGATCTTCTCGGAAGGCCTCCCGTTCGTTTGGAAAATGATAAGATCTTGGAATTCTTGAAAGACAAGTGCGTGCTGATTACGGGAGCGGGCGGCTCGATCGGTTCTGAACTGTGCCGGCAGATTTGTAAGTATGGGCCGTCCCTTGTGGTTTTGTTCGATACGAGCGAAAGCAATCTTTATTCGATCCAGATGGAACTCAAGCATGTAGTCACCTACTTAAAATATCGGGCCGTGCTCGGTCGGGTACAGGACAAGAAATTGGTTGACGAGGTCTTCCGAAAATACAAGCCGGATGTAGTATTTCACGCGGCCGCCTATAAGCATGTCCCGTTAGTAGAAAGGAATCCATGGGAGGCTATATATTCTAATATTGTCGGGACCAATACTCTTGCCAAAGCGGCTATTGCCCACAAGGTCGGTCGATTTGTCCTTGTTTCCACGGATAAAGCGGTGAGGCCGACCAACATAATGGGCGTGTCAAAGCGGGTTACTGAAAAGATTGTGCAAGCTCTTCCGTCCGGTTCGACCAAGTTCATGGCCGTGCGTTTCGGGAATGTGATCGGTTCCTCAGGATCGGTCATTCCTCTTTTCCGCAACCAAATCGAAAAGGGCGGCCCCGTGACTATTACACATCCGGAGATAACCCGTTTTTTTATGACTATTGAAGAAGCCGCCCAGCTTATACTTCAGGCGTTTACCATGGGAGAGGGTGGTGAGATTTTTATCCTTGAAATGGGGACACCGGTTAAGATAGTCGACATGGCCAGGGATCTGATCCGTCTTTCCGGTAAAGAGCCTGACACAGATATTGAGATAAAGTTTATAGGTCTCAGGCCGGGTGAAAAGCTTTACGAGGAGTTGATTACGGAGGGAGAAGGAATTGTAAAAACCGAGCATGAAAAGATTCTTGTATTGCGAAATGGGATACCAGGTGGGGAGCCAAAGGACCAGGGAGTACGATTTAATGAATCAAATTGTCTTGATGAAAAGATAAAGGGGTTGACGGCGCTGGCGGATGCGCACGACGCTGAAGGTGTCAAGTTCAAGTTGAAGGATATTGTGCCTGAGTATACGATGTCGGACGATGAGGCAGTGGTGTGATTGGGAGTAGGGAGTGCTCATAGACTATATCAACAGCACGGCAACGTCAAAGTCGAACATAAATTTGGAGAATAACACTATTTTAAAAATATTGCCTCACGCAAAGGCGCAAAGACGCTAAGTTTTATTTTTTTCTTTGCGAGCTTGGCGCCTTTGCGTGAGAAT
>DAOVGD010000142.1 GCA_030672555.1 Desulfobacterales bacterium | reverse complement strand
CCACCACTGCTCAAAGTAATGACTCCAATATCTTGGCAGGTACTTGCTATACGTCCAATCAAATTTTTTCGGATTCCACCATTGGCGGAAGTCAGAATCAGCATAAGCACGAGAACCCCTCAAAAAGCGATAATCGAACCGGTTTTCACTATATCTATGCACTTCCATAGTCATCCTAACAATGCCAAAATAAACATAAACAGCATCCCCGCCACGCTGCTAATGAAGACGAGCCATCCAATCTTTTCTATCATATTTCACCACCCCTTTTCACGCATCAGACCTCAATGTCATTGACTTTAGGAGTTACGGCATACGCTCCCTCTCCCCCATTGGGGGGAGAGGGGACTCTGAAGTAGCTCGTAGGGTGGGCATTGCCCACCAAAAAGGGTGTATCATTCTTATTGGTGGGCATTGCCCACCCTACAGACCTGGTTATATGCTTCAAGGCCCTTTGTGCGTCTGATATCTGGTCATCCTTGGAGGCCCCATCCATTGTAGCCAGATTTTTGACATGGTCCTGGTTCCCCGGGATGTCCTGAGGCGCTGATGCTGCGACCTGTTGTGTCTGATCTTCAATTTTCGGTTTCCACGCCTCGGCATTTTGATCCTTTCACACTAAGTAGTCTCCAGGGATTGTAGTATCTATTTTGGTTCAAGATCCTGTTTTGAAAGGCATCGACGATTAATCTCAGCTCTTACCCTGGCACTCAAGTTGTTTCTTTGATCGAGGTGAGAACCGAAATTGATGTACCCCGGTCGAGCACCTGGTCTGTTGCCGGATCGGACCGCAGAAAGGATGGCCTTCTCGAAAAGCTGTTTTGAGTCTCTTGCTTTCATGATACCTCCTTTTTCTGGTTTTTACAGGTTAGCAGATGCCAGGCCTCCTTGAACCGGGCATACTTGCTTTCACCAGGCTCTGCCTCGGGTAAAAGGGAAACCCCGCATTTTGGCATAACATGCTGCGGAATAACATAATGGATGCTCTTTCCGTTGTTCCTGCAAAGGCAGATGAAAAAGTCATGGTCCGCATTGGGGCCAATTCCCTTACTGATACGAAAATAGAGCTTCCTACCAACCAGGACAGATTTTGAAGTGCATCTGACAGCCAGATTGTAGCCGTTTACCAAGATGGCGAACGCAGAGCCGTTATTTGTAATACGTGGGATAAAACCCGCTGACCTCAACTTTTCTCTGACACTCATCAAAGGCTCGATCCTTCTTGATTTCATCTTGGCTTCAAGCCTCTTACGCTTTCCTACTAATAGCTTTTTCCGAAAGACCTTAGTATACGGGCATCCGTAGGCCTTTTGATAAACCTGCCGGGCATATTCTCTGGAGAAACCAAAATGCCTCGCCACATCGGCCAGAGTGTTGTTCGGATTCTCTATAATCTGTTTAAATGTATCCACTGCACCTGCACCGTAGGTCCGTTCAAACTGCCTTGGAAATTCGGTCGCCTTCTTCATTCCAAAGGCTTTTCTCAACCTCCCGATAAGTGGCACATCTACATCTAAAATGCCGGCAAGCTCATAATCGTAAAGGTTTTCCACCTCTACCTTGTCTTTGATAAATTCGTATAGTCCCATGTTAAATTGGTCTTTTACAGAAGTTTCCAGTTGTCTTGCTGTCATTTTGAACCTCACATTTTTCAATTTATTGCACTTGCTGATTTTCAGGTGCGTATCCGTTGACGGAGTAATGGGGTATTGGAGTATTGGGTTATTCGCCAAGTGAACCAAGTGCTATGTTGAGCGATTACATCATTCCAAACTCTTAGTTTGTGATATCCCCGGTTCTTATTCTTTCGCATATTCCATTACTCCATTACTCCACTACTCCACTACTCCAATATTCCACTACTCCAATATTCCACCACTCCACCATCCATTACTCCATCACTCCGTGAACGGCTAAACATTATCAGTTCGTCCCGGCATTCCTTAGTAATGCCTGTGAAATAGAGCTCAAACTGGAGTTGGGGAGCATCTGGACGCGCTTGCAATATTTTTTGCATAGTTTTTTGACGCTTAAACAGGCATTGTGGCTATTGCAGTTGACCGGGCACAAGACCATGTCTGAACGCCTGATCAGTCCCTCTAAGCCATGTTTCCCCCAACCATCATGGTATTCAAAAACAGCGCTTTTCTCTTCGATCAACCGGCGGTAAAATGCTTTGATTTTGCTTATTCCCCCTACAATAAGAATACGTTTTCCGGAAAGATCGAACAATGGACAATCCCCTGCTCCCGATGTTCGTTTTCGCACCGGCCTCCTTTTAGGATTACGCCTGTCGTTGCACGCTTGAATATTGGTAACTTGCATTGGTATCTCTCCTTTTCTATATTTCTGAAACAAAAAAGGCATGATAGAAACTGATCTGCTGTTGTTTCCAATCACGCCTTCACTTTTCCCGCCTCTGCGGAAACCGTAAGACATTCTTTTACTTTTTTATCTTTTTCCCGGAATAAAGAGGACCTCCGGATAATTTTACATCGTAAGGGTTAATGATCGTGATGTGCGGCCTTGTCCCGAGACAAAATCCATCATTTCTGGATGGACACCGGTTAAGGATTAGATCACACAAAATAAGTTAGATGGATCTAATATAATATACGAAAAATTTTTGTCAAGCTTTTTTTCAATTTAATTTCAAATGGCCTTCTTGTCGTACTAAACACTAGACACCGAAGGTGGCCATCGCTTTAGATACGCAAGGTAATTTTGGGTGGGAAGCGGGTATCTACTACCGTACTAAAGGGTGTGGATTACTTTTGCACTTTGAAGAAGATAAGGAAAGTATTTGGTATATTTTTCAATCGCTTGCACGACAAATGAACATCTTTTTGGCCCCCTTTTGCGTCCATAAAAGATACGGTAACATCTCCCGGCCGCAAGGGATCGTTCTCTCTCACCTTATCCTTATAAGCCAAGAAAACTGCTTTGGAAGAATCAGACAACAAATTAACGCAGTCTTGACCGGTCACATCATCTTCATTTGTCGCTCCACTGATTCTTAAAAAACCTTCGTTTGCAGCAAGGACAGCCTGGTTGCTGCAAATAATAGCCGGTTCATCAAATGCCTTTACGATCGCAAAGTGATCTGCAAACTTTTCTAAAAAGTATGAGCACTTAGAGCACTCGATTGGACATTTAATTTTTTCCTGATAGTCATCAATCCTCACAATAAAACAATTGAGTATTTCAGCCTGCTTGATGAGACAGGCATCACATTGGTGAGGAGATGAATTCTTTTCCTCCGCGTGATATTCCCAGCAGTATTTTTGAGTGTGGTCGTGACCTTTTCGTCCGGTTTTCAGTTCTTGGGGGATAGGAAAATTATGCTCTTTTAAAAGTCGCACAAGCTCTTCCGCTGGTATCTTATAATTTCTCCCTAACGAAATCCCTTTAATCTTCCCTTCTCTTACCCATTTGGATGCGGTGAAGCGGCTAATCTGGCAGAGTTCCGCAACTTCAGTAGTTGAAAAGAACTTTTTCATTCTCTTTTTCCCCCTTTGGGTACAAAAAAAATCTGAATAAAGAATCAATGCCTGCCGGGGTTCATATATGCGCTGACAATCATATTTATCAGCCTATCGGCATTTACTCCAGGCGTCTTTAAAAACAAGACAAAATACAAAGGGTCAGCTTTTGTTTCTATGTATCCGGCCCTTGTCCGGATTCCGTGCAATGTACCTGTCTTATAATATATATTATCCTTTTTGACCAGAAGACTTCGATGTGGTTCAAATTTTTTCAGAATTGTAAGCATATCTCGAGCAGAAAGTCTGTTTTGTCTCGAAATACCCGAACCCTCCACAAATCGGATTCCGGGTAAGCCGAGAACATTTTGTGCGTAATCCAAAACTGCCCTGGACCCCTTGTCCAGGGTCCCTGGCGGCCCAAAGACGTTTGCGCCAAGGGCAACCACAACCTGATTGGCTATAAAATTGTTGGAAAATCGGAATAGCTTTTCTGCTGCATCTTTTATCACAAACTGTGAGGTATAGGTGTATAAAAGTTTATCCTCGGGAAGTACGGTTCCCATGCGAACAGTTTCGGGACCGGCAACGCCTTTTTCCCTGAGAAAGTATAAAATAAGATGACCTGCATAGAGACTCGCTTCTCGGCTGTCTTTAAATAGTGAAATGCGATCACTTTCAATTTTTTTTGCTATTTTTTCACTTGCATAGGGTATCATCGGCGTCTGAGGTTCTGCGGAAACAATCCGGCCTCTATTATCCCGCTTAAAATAGACCGTATTAAAATTGGCGGAGAGAGCGCTCAGAGGGGCATCATACGGGTTGGCCGAACATGACGCCCCTGGAATTGTAATCTCTTTAGAAAAATAAGAATTGTCTATTATGAGGCTATTACACCGTGTAATCTTCTTGGCTAACAGCGATGCGATTTCCTGTAGAACCTCGGAAGTTAAGAGTGGATCTCCATATCCTTTCACCTTCAAGTTGCCCTTGTCATCAGTATAGAACTCCGTAGTGAATCTGTAGTCTTCTCCAAGAAAATGAAATGCAGCAAGTGCGGTAAGGATCTTCAACGTTGATGCAGGGATCCGCTCAACGACATCATTCTTAGCTAGTAATAGACGGCCGGAATGATCTGCTACGAGAATTGAGTCATCTGCTTTGATAAGATCCAAAATCGGCTGGGTCGTTGCACCCATGGAAAGGGACGGGGAAACGATAAGGAAAATAAATAATAGGAGAACAGTAAGCGCCTTCCAGAGGAAACAGATGCTTGAAACTTGAAACTTGAAACTTGAAACTTGATGCTTGATGCTGGTTGCTGGTTGCCGGTTTCTGTTCTCCATCCCCTATCCCCCAACTTTCAACTTCTGACCTCTGACTTCTGACCTCTGACCTCTGACCTCTGACCTCTGACCCTCAATCCCTCCCATATACACCCGCTTGTTACTCTTACCAATGTTACAATAGACCTCGTAGCTGATGGTTCCGATCTGTTCCGCAATCTCTTCGGCAGTAATGCAGCCCGGACCCTGTTTTCCTAAGAGGACTACCTCATCGCCAGGTGAGGCACCCTCTATATCGGTCACATCAACCATGGTCAAATTCATACAGACCGTTCCAACTATCGGCGCACGTTTTCCCCGAATCAGTACTGCCCCCTTGTTGGAAAGGAGACGACTGTATCCGTCATCATATCCAACAGGGATAGTAGCGATTACACGTTGTGCTTCGGCTATATAGGTTCGCCCGTAACTGATAGAAGTCCCCGGGGAGACTCTCTTTACCTGAATAACCTTAGATCTAAAGCTCATAACAGGTTCCATGTCATCTTTATGAGGACATATCAAGGAAGGAGGAGACCCGTACAGAATAATCCCCGGCCTGAAAAGATGGTTATCAAGCCCCTTTTGATTCAATATAGCACCACTGTTTGCAATATGGATTTCGGGATTCTTTATACCAAGATCATGAGCCACGGCAACCACTTTTTGAAATCGCTCCAGCTGCACGTCGGTAAAAGGGTGGCTGGGCTCATCAGCAACAGAAAAATGAGAAAATATACCGGTAGGTATAACCCCTTTCATATGCAGGAGCATCTTTATAAAAGCCGCCGCCGCCTCCCACGGGACACCGATCCGGCCCATGCCGGTGTCTACTTTAATGTGAATGGGGACGACCTTCCCGTGTTTCAAAGCATAGTCGGACAGCTGTTCTGTTATGCCTAAATCAAATACTCCCGGGGTGAGGTCGTATTCTACCACTGCGGGAATTTCGTCTGCATCAATCCCTTTCAAAACAAGGGTGGACGTGCGAATACCGGCCTCTCTCAAGGCTAACCCTTCCTCGGCTTCAAATACCCCAAAATAGTCCGTACCTATCGATTCCAAAACCTTTGCAACAGGAAGCATACCATGCCCGTAAGCATCGGATTTAACAACACACAGGATACGGGCTGAAGGCCCAATCCATTCTTTAACTTTTTTAAAGTTGTGCCGAAGCGCTGAAAGATCTATGGTAACAATGTTGGATGCCATCGTACAGAAACGAGTGGTGAAGGCCTACTCCCTCTTTTCAAAAAATGTTACATAAATCATAGTAACATATTAGCTAATTAAGCAAGGAGTTTTTGATGTGGATCTATTCTGAGAGATATCTGGGCTGGAATCAGGGGGGGCCTTCCACAGAGGGGTGGGCCCATAATCTATAAGGAATATGCACCTATTCAACCGCTTCTAATAACTGGGATAAATCAAATGGTTTTTTTATATATTTTATACCTTCAGACCCAAAATCTTTAAGAGTATAGCCACTTATTATTATGATTTTTTTGTCTTTATAAAATTTGTCTAAAAATTTCAACCAGATATCGTCATCAATAGGTCCCACTCTATAATCTGTTACTATTACATCTATGTCATCATTGGTTATTAAACGCTCTATAGCGCTTATTGTATCTGCTGAAGGGATAACCGTATGCCCCTCTTTTTCCAGAGACTTTTTTAAGAATAGTCTTAATTCATCATTATCATCAATGATTAAAATTTTTTTCTTCACGACAGCTCCTTTCCCTGTGTGGCGCTGCTTTGGAACCGTAACTAAGAAGTAACCAACGAACAAAAACTTCTATCTTATTATAATAATATGATTTCTATACATATTAATCAAGAAGAAAAAGTCGCCGGTTTGATACTTGACTTGATTTTGAAAAACAATTACAACAGAGTAAAATTTGCTTTGAAGAACACACGATAATCTCGTAAAAAGTTTTTACGAGATTATTTTATTGAAACTGCCTCAAGAGGGATAATCATAGAAACATGGGAGATGTAAAAGAAAAGCTTAAGGGGCTTATAGTCCAGGCCATAGAAAAGGGTTTTGAAAAAGGAGACCTGAACCGAGTCCCTGTTCCGCCGGTGGAATTAGAGGCGCCGAAGATCTCCGCGCATGGTGACTTTGCCACAAATGTTGCTATGGTCATGGCGGCATCTCAAAAACGTCCTCCACGCGAAATCGCGAAAACCATTCTGAATTCAATCAACGATACCGACCATCTCCTTGCCCGAACAGAAATTGCAGGGCCAGGATTTATCAATTTTTTTATTAGCAATGAATACTGGCACAAGGTGCTCAAACAGATTCACGAGGCAGATTATGCTTATGGGACTTCTGACATTGGAAAGGGTGTAAAGGTACAAATAGAGTTTGTAAGTGCCAACCCCACAGGCCCTCTTCACATCGGGCACGGCAGAGGGGCGGCGGTGGGGGATACTCTGTGCAATATCTTAAGGGCTTCGGGGTACGAGGCTGAAAAAGAGTATTATATAAACGATTCGGGGCGTCAGATCCGCACGCTGGGGCTATCGGTATTTCTTAGATATCAGGAGCTGCATGGTGCAAGCATTGACTTTCCTACAGATTGTTACCAGGGAGATTACATACGGGACACAGCGCAGGCAATCGCTGAAAAGGAGGGGCGACGTTTGTTGGAAATCCCCGAGGATGAGGCCATGTCTTTCTGTGCGAAATTTGCCGCGTCAAATATATTAGATGGAATAAAAGAAGATTTAATTGACTTTGGTGTCACGTTTGATCACTGGTTCAGCGAACAGAGTCTTTTTGACTCCGGCGCCGTTGAGGAAGCGCTCCGCA
>DAOVGD010000113.1 GCA_030672555.1 Desulfobacterales bacterium | reverse complement strand
ATAGCCGGGGAAGAGGGGTACGCGAATGATCAAGCGTCGATCGCGGCGCTTGCTGGGCTTGGCGACCTTGGGAAGAAATGCATCAAGGTTTTTTTTTGTTAGACCGTCCGAAACGACCTGTTCAAAACGGCTTCTTGTATGAAGTACATACCAGGCAGGTTTTATCTCATCAGAAAGCATGCAATTATATTAGCAGATGTCGAAAGTCAGGACAACCACATATGTGATCCTTCCATAAAATAAATGAAGCCCCCCACCCCATTCGGGATGAAGAGCTTCACTATATCATTAAAAATCTTTCCGCAAAAGGCTTATTAACGAGGAATAGACCCCTCACCTTCGCCAGACCAGTCAGTACGGGCGCCTGGCAGGTTCTTTTTAATTTTCAGGCTTAGCAAAAGAGGATCCTTATCCATTCGCAGCCTATACACTATCTCTGCGATACACGGCACAGGGAGTTTTTCAACAGAGATTGTCTTATTGTTCATGTCGGTCAGCACTGAGGTATCATCCAGTGCAAAGCGACGCTCCAGGCTAACAATATAGTCTGCGTCCTTGCCGTGAATCGTTATTTCACCTTTCCTCATAAGGACGCCGGATGTGTCTTTATTGCTACTTTCTGCATTAGCCGGCATCGGTGTCAACGCGAGGATCGACAGCAACAGACCAATGATTAGAGTGGTTCGTTTATAATTCAGGAATCTCAACATTACGGACCTCCTTTAGTTTTGTGTATTCGGATGCTCATGCCAGGAGA
Source organism: Desulfobacterales bacterium (assembly GCA_030672555.1). Taxonomy (GTDB): domain Bacteria; phylum Desulfobacterota; class Desulfobacteria; order Desulfobacterales. The sequence continues at coordinate 13,895 of DAOVGD010000113.1, read as the reverse complement.
TGAAGCCACTTTTCATCTCTATATTAATCAGTTCATTCCCGATTCCCCCAAGGCTGTCCTGGATGAGCCCCCGAACACCTTCTTTGCTTATATGGACAGCCGGGGTTGCCGCCAATCCGTCGCCTATCTCCTTCTTATCAAGGATTTTGTCGCCCTCCTGGCCGATAACGCTCGTCATGTAAGCAGTACCTGTTTCGCCGGAGAGCGCGTAAATCCAGCTATAACCTCCAAACCCGCAGACATCCCCATTGGGAATAAATGACGGCGCCAGGAAGATATATTTAGGTTTTCCTGTTTTTTCATCACTTCCGGGCAAAAACAAGCCTTCATTTACAACCCGCTCCGAAGGATTGTCAGTGTCCAGGCTCCTGTACCAGCCGTCTTCCAGGCGAACCGCGTCGACCAGATCTTGAAATCTTGCGATGGCACCGCCGGTTACTGCTCCCCCATCATAGACCGTATACCCATCTGCCGGAAATAAATCGTTAATGTCCAACTCGAGTCCGGCATATGATTGATATCCGCTACTGTCCTTATTAAAGAACGGATCTTTGATCCCGAATATGTATTGCTGCTGGTTGTCTGTCTTGTCCGCTGTGCTACAATAGCGACCTGTGCCAAGATAGACGAATATCCTCGCCTCCGTGGACTGTGTATCCCAACCTACGTCCACGGGAACCGTGATAGGAGCAGGAGAATCGAACATTGACGTCATCACCCAGGGGTTGATAGCATCGTTTGGATCATCCACATAGGTCGCGGGGTCGTCAAAGTTGGTTTGCGGAATCCCTATCCTGTACATCTTACCTTGCCAGCTAGCCCCTTGCTCATATGTTTCTCCGACATAGATGCAGTCCACGTTGTAATTGACCCCATGGTCCCACGATATCGGTGAACTCATAAATGCCTTATTTTCTCCGGTCTGAAAATCTCTCACCAACTCTCCGGTAGCCAGATCCACAATAAAGACGTGACCCTCGTGGGTGCTGTTCCCATCGTAATCGGTCGGACCTGATCCGATGGCACAGTACCATTTGTCCTTCACCTTTACAACACTCGGAATCGTGGTGCTCAACCCCAAGTTGGGATAACTCCTTTCCCATAATAGTCTCGGCTTGTCGGGCGTGGTTATATCCATGGCAAAGTAGCTGGAAGAAAAGGTGCGCGTCTCATCCGAACCGTCTCCGTCAAAGTCATCAGTAGACCATATCTCTTTGCCGCCTGTATTCATCCCGCAGAGCAAAATCGTACCCCAGCCATTTGGATGTTTGCCATCATCATCGGTAAATATCTTTGCATCAATCGCCAACGGCTTTAAATCAACGTAATAGACATGGGTATACTCCTCCGAGGGGAGCCACTTGAGGTGGGGTAGGAGGGACTGTGGAACATATGCCCAGATTTCGCTCCCGATCTCCCGGCTATCCACTTGCTGGAATTGCTTAGCAGCGGCATTGTATTGCCCACACGTAAACGCATGAAGCATACCGTCGTTTCCACCAACATAGACAACTGTCTCACGGTTCTTATAATCAACGGCATACTGATCATATGTGTCGTCCCCGTAAACCAGACCAAAGTAGCTCATTGCCTTTGATACCTGTACCGGCGTGGAATGAACGATATCACCCAGCTTCCAAAGATCTCCGTCTATAGTCCGTTTTCTGAGGGTAGGACTTCCCGCGTAAGCTGTATCGCCATCAGGTATGCCGCGAATAAAGTTGATCAGGTTGTTGGCACGGTTATCGTGCGTGTCTCCTAAATAGTCCCATGCGGTATTATCCTTTACTCCTAAATACGGCTTTAATTCGGAGACGTTGTCCGTTGTAAACTCGATAAATTCACTACTAATGTCAGTAGTGGCAGGAGCGCCATCTACTGCACTATCATTATTTGTGTCTATGAATGTATAGATCTTTCTGGTTGAAGCATCTCGTTCGGCAAGCTTGCGTCCGGCCTCCCAGATAGGAGTTATCGCCGTTATATCGACGGTTTCCGGTGTTACACCATCTGCATAGGGATTTGCTTCGGTCACAGTGTACCGTTTTATTCTGGTCTCGCCGGCGCTCTCATCAAGATAGGTCTCAATGATATTATCCTTAGTTATGTCCAAGCGATGGTCGTTAATATTATCCTCGCGCAGATTACCGTGGTCGTCGATCCACAGCGACTGCAGGTACCCTAACCATTTAATCTCATCCGTGCCACTGGTGACAACGGGCTTAAAAAATGCCTGGACAACGTTACCTTCACCCTCTCCTGAGGTTGCCAGTACAGAGACCGCTGTACCCGAGGCCGCCCGGTCAAGAATCGCGTTAATGGCTTGAATAATCTTTGCCTCGATTTCGTATCCGCTCTCTGCTTCAAAATAGGTATCAGGAATGCCGTCGCTGTCCGCGTCCCACTCTGCATCCAGGTCGGGTTGCTTGTTTCCGTTCCTGTCCTCAAACCCGCCATCCTTGGCCGCAGCCGTGAGGAGATCTCGGGCGTCGTTATCATTGCCAAAGGCATAGACTGTATAGAAGATGAGATTTTGATCCCCGTCAAGATCGCTCCGCAGATCGTTGGTCCGGGCATAAAAGGTGACATCGTCGAGATAATTGGACCCGTTCGAGGGATAGCCGCCGCACGTATCCTTGGGATTCGCGTCGCTGTCAGCGTCTTTGAGAAAATCAGGAATCTGGCAGTCCATAGTCGAAGCCCCATCAGTAAAAAGGAGGACAAAGCTATTGGCGCATTCAACGAATCCATCATCATAGTATGGATCGTTGGTATCGTTTGTGACAAAGACGTTGTTGGGATAGTCAAGACCGGCCTGGGGCTTTTCCTGCTTGAAGTACTGCATGGCCACGTAGTAGGCCTCGGCAAGCGGGGTCCAGGTATTACACCCCGTGTTTTGAATGTTCGTAATGAGGTTGGTCATATTAGAGCCGACACGGTTATGTATGGTACCGCCGCTCTCATTATTCCCGGTCCCAAAATTGAAGAACTCCAATCCCCAGCGGGCCTGGTCTCCGACACGCTGCATTACCCCGGAAATATTACCATCCAGAAAATTGGGGGCCTCATCTTCCAGTGTAGCGTCTTTTTGCACCTTTATCGTATAGTCGGTGCCGTTTACGGTAAAGTCGCCATTATCCACCACATAATCGTAGGTGGTCCCGCTGGCAAGGGGGGTCACCCCGTCAGTGTCATTATAACTCTTTGTGTAATCACGATTGCTTTGTGCCGGGGCCTCACCGATCAACTTTTGATTCCCGCCACCGGTTCGCGAGGTGGCCAATCCACCCATCAGCACCTTACGGGCGATATCGACCCTGCGCATACACAACCAGTTCAAGAAATTGCCGTCCCACGGCCCAGCGCCATTCCGTGTAAAAGTATTGCTCGCATAGCTGTACATCTTATACGGTTCGAAGTAACCATAATATTTTGTGTTATGGTCGTAGTCTCCGTAATAGGCCTGAAAATTCATGCTCCCTGAGTTGTCGATCATGATCAGGATATTCGGTGTAACCGAACTCACCTGGAAAATGGGATAGCTTGTATAATTTCCCATGCTCGGCTCTACGGCATATACGCTGCTGAAGCCGCAGACCACTGCGACAAACAGACTCACTATGGTTATGATAATCGGTATTTTTGATTTCATGATTATTCTCCCCTCTCTCTGCCCTCCCGAGCTTTTTCGGGTATGACAATACGTGAGCAGATTCTTTTCTGGCATTTTAAAATCTTCGCCTTTCTTGACCTTGAACAAAATTGAACATTTTGAAACTGCCTCGTGTAACTATTATTTTCTTTTCTCACGGCACCCTGTAGAGATACTCGGCTCCGATGATTGTGGACCCGCCATCAGGCGCGGTCCCAAGGGCATTAAAATTATATTGGATATATACCCCGGCTCCTCCGCTGCCTCCAGCGCTCCTTGCAAAGACAACACCGGGCTGTCTCGAGCTACCCCCGCCGAAAGGAATCCGGAAGACATCCACCGCAGTGGTACACTGTCCTAGAGACATTTGGATATCGGGGTTAGTGTCCGGGGTGTCGCCCCCGTCGCCCACATACCCCATCAGTTCCCTGTAAAAATTAGCATCGTATATAACCAACGGTGTAGCAGCCGGATTGTTCATTTCAGTAAGGGCCGTACGGATCAGTCTGGGCGTCATCTCCAGCCCCCCATTTGCAGCATAAAAACCCATCTTATTCATTTTAACATTACCGGTTGCTTCAATCTCTACTGTCGTAGTGTTTAAACTGGCTATGCCGGCCAATGAAAGAACAGCCAGTATCACAACGGCGGCAACAAGGACAGCGCCCCGTTCTCTTTTTTCTTTATCTCCCAATAGGTAACACATTGAATAATACCCCCAATGTAAGACTATAAAGTGAACTAAAGTACTTAAAGTGCCTAAAGTGAACTAAAGTGCCTAAAGTTGAAAAAGCGATTATTGATTGATTCTTTTCATCCATTAACTTTGGTTCACTCGAGGTCCTACAGACTCATGTTACGCAGAAAAAAACGGGACTGTAAGGTCCTGGTCCGAAAATTGGTGCCATCGTTCGGATTAGTGTAAGACTGATCCGGTCGGCCTGTACGCACGGTAATCGTGATAGTTATGACCCGAACAGTTGCCCTGGTGGCAGCCGTGTTCAGGGGAGTGGCAAGAGTCCCATTAGCAGGATCGGCATCGGTATCATAGACAAATGTGCAGGCAGTTACATCGGGAATCAGGACCAGTGCACCCAATGGATTGCCCGCACCATCGTCCCATTCTTGCCATCCGGCCCCGTTCCATGACCATTCCTGTCGAGTGAGTTGAAGCGTGCCCGCATTGTAATCATAACGAACTGTTTCGGTCACACCATCATTATCCGTGTCTACCTCAAAGGTAATCGCATTTACTTCTGCCTCTTCAATATCTTCATTAGTAAGGTCCGAAACCGGCAGACCCGCGTCTGTGGTTATCGTATCACGATCAGCAGGTGCTATGAATCCAGCCATTCGTATCTCACGTCCCATGATGTCGATCCCTGCCCGTGCGTCCTGCTGTGCCTGCGCCACCTGGTTTTGGACAGTACAAGTCCTATCGGAGGTGACATAGAGGGAATATATCGCTGTCATCACACAGGCGGACATGGCCATCGCAATTAATAGTTCTATAAGGGTGAACCCCGCGATATTTTTTCTCTTGTTCATCATTTTGGTTTGTTTCATCATTCACACCAATCATTCGTTCTGTTTTAGAGAATCGGCTCTGCAATCGTCATCCTGTAAATAACCTGGCGTGGCGTCTGGACCGTCCAGTCCACCACCACAGCGACGGTTTTCACATTTGGAGCCGGGGTGTTGCCCTGAATGTATGTGGCTATATTATATTGGACGCCATTTATTAAATTCGCAGGGTTATTCATATTTCGCACTTCCGCATTCGTGAAATTGGTGTCCAAGGGCGGGCTCAAGTCGCCGAAATCGTTGATGGCCGCAACCCAATTCCCAGGCACTGCATCTGACAACTGCACATCGTCAAAGCTCAAATTTGCAAGTTTTTCCGCCTCATCCTGAGCAAGGATCACTGCTTCGGTCATATCCAGGCTAAAATCGTTTCCCTCTATCGTAGTAACCTGCATCCCTGCTACTGCCAAGAGGCCTATAGCAAGAATGAACATTGCAATGAGTACCTCAAGGAGAGTAAAGCCGTTATCTTTTTGTATGATATTCATCATGATTCCCTCATATCAAAGCTCAGTCCCAGGCGGCCCAATTTACGCCGTCATCGCTTATCCGCTTGTTCACCCTCCCTGTCGGAGTAAAATTCAGGCGCAAGAATCTGCTTCCGTCAACAGCCTGGAATGTAACAGTTCCAAAAATCGGCACGCTTGTGCCGGACCTCGGGGCCGACATACCTTGACTGTTATATGCACAACTCAACCCGCTGAAATTCGCGGTACCATTAGCGGTAAAAGCAGATCCATTGAGAATGACACTGGAAGGCATCCCCATTTGCTGTCTATTCGCTACTACCGCATTCGTATCCCGGGGAACAACCCTGGCCTCTGTCGGATCTTCATTCCAATCTCCATTGGTATCCATAAAAACATAATAGCTCCCACGTGCGAGTGCTCCTGCGGCTCCATTGGGCAGAAATACGAGAACACACTGGGGCCTTACGCCCACAGCGCTCCCAACATTATTCCGAATCGCACTAACCCTGGCCCGCTGGAATGCAGCAATCATATCTAAGCAGGCTGAATTCATACTATATCTTGGCACAAAAGAACCGATAGCAAGCGTGCCAACCGCTGCCAACACCCCTATTACAGCTATGACGATCATGAGTTCTATCAGGGTAAACCCCCTGCATGTGGTGCAGCCTTTTTTAATCCTTTTTTTCAACAATAGCGTAACCTCTCTTTTAAGTGCCCTTATTTCTGTACAGCACAATATCCAATCGTATCGACTATTCTGATGAGCAAGGTTAATGCCAAAACCTTCTATTCTGAAAAACTACGCATAACTATTTAATATTAAAAATAAAATTAAATAGCATGCATAGCTTAGCTGCAGGGACCTAACAACAACTTGTAAACTTTTTTAATTATATCTAAACTTATTTAATAGCTTTTTTGGTTGGATGAATGGTTGGGTTGGATGAAGGCCCGGCATGAACCTTCTCCCCTATGCGGATGTCTCGATTGGACTTGGTGATCAACGTTGTGGCAGTGGTTTTCTCTGTACGGATAACCAGCATCTTTCCTATGACAAGAGGAGGAGGCAAAACATGTCTCTTGTCATCGTCTGCATAATATGTTTCTTCTTCCTGTACGTAGATGTCATACGATTGGCCTATTTTGATTCCGTCATCCTCTCCTTTATCAATAAAGGCGGCCATACCTTCACAGAGTATACTTTCCCTCTCTTTTTCATCTGCCGAAATTATCATTCCCTCAAGATCGGAGACGCTTTCTACCAGCTCTATTTTGGGTGACTGTTTCTCATACGGCATCAACAGATCCCCAGGGTGTATTTCTCTGTATGATTTCACTATATTGCCTATAACCATATCAGGCAATACTTCGGTTATAACAACAATACCGAGGATAAGGTGTTGAACGCCAACCTTCTTTTTTTGCAAAGGATGCTTCAGGGATTTGTACCTTCTGAACACGGTAAATTTATCCCCCACCTTAGATTCGGTCCCCTCGTAGCTATGGATATAAATCGTATCTCCGACACTCAGCAGGTTCTTATGTTTCACAGAACTCAGAATCTCTCCAAACCCTCTAACAGCTTTTCTGCGTATGAATCCCGCCCTGTCTATGTCGTCGTAAGTAATAAATTTACGCAGTGCTTGTTTTTTTGGTGTCTCCGGTGCAGGAGTTGGAAGTGCGCTGATATCAGTCTTGTTATAAAGTTTAATACGGCCTCCCGGATAGATCCAATGCGGATTGCGTATGTATTCATTTTTCTCCCACAAGTCAGGCCAAACATACGGTGAGTCGTAAAAATGCCTGGAAAGATCCCACAGGGTATCACCCTTTTGGATGGTATAATAGAAACCGGTCTCAAATCGGGTTGTCGTCTCCATGGGGCCCTGTTCTTCTCCCCCCCACGAACCTATAGGATCAAACATCCCGATTAACAGTAAGATACAAATGAAGTAAGAGATCTTAAATACTTTTGTCTTAGCTGACAATATCATTTGTGGCATTTGTAACCTGTTCCTTATCATCAAGTTCGATTATTCTTGGGGTGATAAAAATCAACAATTCTGTTTTACCGTCGGACTTCAATTTAGATTTGAAAAGCCAGCCAAGAATCGGAATTTTCGAGAACCACGGCACAGCTTGCTCGGACCAGGACCGCTCCCCTATGATGATGCCCCCGATAGCCACGGTTTCACCATTAGCGACCAAAAGCTCGGTCTGGGCCTCTTTTGTAGTAATAGATGGAGCGCCCTGGACAGTATGCTGCCAATCAGGAGCCTCCTTCTTCACATTTATTACCAGGCTCACTTTTTTGTCAGGGCTGATATGTGGCGTAACTTCCAGCTTAAGCGTTGCATCGGCGTATTCAACCGATATCCCGTCTTCTGACTGCTTGGGATACGGCACCTTATCACCTTGTTGTATCGTAGCCGTCACATTGTCCAACGTGGCAATCTTGGGAGTAGAGATAATCTTGCCCTCCCCCTGGCTCTCCATGGCCAAAAGCTTGGCGTTAAGCGTTATGGAGGTCAAACCCGATAATCTGTCGAAGCCAAACCCGATTCCGCCGGTGACGGCCTGGGCCGGGGGTAAATTTACCAAAAAGTCGGTCCCTGGTACTCCACCAGAAACCCCTACCGTGCCACCCAATGATCCTGAGTGATCACTCCAAGCCCCTCCCCACTGTATACCTAATTCACGGGAAAAACTACTTGATGCTTCTACTATTCTGGCCTCTATCAGTACCTGTGGAGTTGGGATATCAAGTAGGTTTACAATATTAGTAGCCTCATTCAGGGCCGTTTGAATATCACGCATAATGATCATATTGGTCCGTTCATCCAGGGTCACGGTCCCACGGCTGCTCTTTATTTCATCTAACCGGTTTTTTATGTCTGCTGCTTTGGCATATTTTATCGCAATATATTCGGTAAACAGGGGATCAGCCTTTTTTTCCGATTCTATCTTAGCAGCCAGTGCATCCTTTTCTTTTTTCAAGGTTTCCAGCTTGGCAATGCGGACAATATTCCCTTCGAGCACTATCCCCAACCTGTTCATCTGCAAGACCAGATCCATCACCTGATCCCATGGAACATTGACCAGTTTCAAGGTAACCTGACCCTTGACATCTTCTCCTATGACAAAATTTTGTTCGCTTACCTCAGCAAGAATCCGAAATACATTATGAATATTTGCATCCTGGAATTCGAGTGAAATTTTCTGGCCTGTGTATTTCTGCCCGGTTTCTGTTACAACCGCTTCTTCTTTTGGGGAAATTTTCTTTTCAGGCTCCCTTTTGACCAGGGCTGTTGCGCTCTCCTGGAGTATCTCTTCCCATGCCGGAAGCTGGGCCGCTGACAGAGGACGGGGTGGAACCATTGATGGATCGAAATGAAGAACATAGATATTTTCTTTTTGTTCAACTCGATATGGTACCATCTCGCGAAGTTCCACGGTAATAAGAACCGTATCCTTCTTGTCTCGCATCCGCACCGGACTTATGCGGTCGACCGCGCTTTTGAACCGTGTAGTAATCAATGGCCTCTCCTGGTACTGCAACATCTTTGTATTGCAAAGAACCAGGACGACCTTTTTATCCAACCGTTTTATTTCGTAAGGTACTTTCTCAGAAGTCTCAATGATAACCCGTGATTTCCCCTCTTTTTGGGTTTCAAAATCGACTCGATTGACCCATGCTATCTTTTTTGTAGTAGTTACCGTATCCGGGACCTGTTCTGTCTTTGTTTCTTTTTGTTCGGTAGAAACAGCTTCTGCATCTTCTATCTCCTCTATCTCCTCTATCTCCTCTCTTGCAGAATATAAGACAGCAGGTTTTTCGTATTTAACTATAAGATCATTCCCTTCTCTCAATACCTCATGTTTTGCAGGCACTCCCAAATTAAGCTTTATACGAGCCGAACGGGCCTCCTCCTTTAGGTCACACCTGATCGACTTAATCAGTTCGTTCTCAACAGGGACATCTTCCTTAAAAGACTCAAAGGCGGTGTTTTCAAAAATGATATCCATCCCCAACGGATTGGGCAATGCTACATACGGCAATGGCTGTGAGGCGCTAATAACAACCGATACATCACTGTCATTCTCTCTCACATCTATATTATGAATTATATTCCGGACAGAGGTATCTTTTTCGATGTCAGGTTTGGTGGTGGCACGTGGTGCACATCCCAACAAAAGAATCAATACTATTAGACCAAGGAGCCCCACCCTATAATTGTAATGCCAAAATTTTTCTGTAGTTCGGCTCATTGCATACTCCCGTTATTATATTGTTTGGGAAGTTCCAACGTAACCTCCCGGGTTTTAATGCGGCCAGAGATATAATCCTCAACCTCTTCATTTACGACAAGTTTATCTTTCAATATCTTGACTACCTTCCCGAAGTTCGTTCCGATATAGGTGCCTTTGGTAATAATATAGCCCTTTCCTGAAGCATCCTGGACCATGGCCGTATTCCCTTTTGGAGACACTATGATACCTACAAGACTAACCTGATTGATATCTATTTTTTGAAGGGGTGTCAGCGGAGCCGTCCTCTCCGGCCTCTTTCTCGGACCAGATGGCCCTCCATTTAGTCTGTCGCTGAGAATCGGCCTAAAAGGATCTATTTTCCCTACAGGGTTATAGGAATACACCGGACTCTCAGTTTCTTGTTTCTCTTTTGTAACCGGCTCTTTTATTGTTTTTTCCCTTTCTTCTAAACCGGGTTGGATTGTTGGTTTTTGAGACTCTTTCGAAACAGGCGGCATCACTTTTTTCTGCACTGTTTCAGAAGCAAGACCGGCCGGCCCTTTTTGTTCCTTTGCTTCCGTGGTCGTTACCGGTTTTGCAGGCACTTTAGCATCCTTAACCGTATCCTTTTCAGAACCCTTGGAGTCCTTTTTTGATTCAGCAGGTTTTGCTTTTGCACTCTTTTGCACTACAATTTTCCGGCGAACACCCCCGTCCACTTTAGGAGAAGGGGGGGCCTCCTCGCATCCCATTGTCAAACAGATAAAAAGGGCACATCCTAAAAAGAGGCGCCGCCAAGTACCTGTAAGCAACTTATTGCTTTGTGTTTTTCCCTTTTGAAGAAGCAGCATCTGAACCTTCTATAAACCTGTAGGTTTTTGCAATACACGAGGTGGTTAACATATACGACTTTTTTTCACCTTTAATCTTTATATCAAAAACATTAACTATTCTAGGCAGCTTACTAACTTTATCAAAGAAAAGGGCTGTGTTGTGGTACGAACCATTTACCTTGATGGTTATAGGAATTTCAGCGTAAAAGCCTTGCACAACCTCCTCTCCGGGTTTAAACAAGAGAAACTCCAGTCCCACTGATTTCCCGGCCATGGTCACTCCTTCCAAAAGTTGGGAGATCTCCTTCTTATCAGGAAGAAGTTGCTTTGCTTTTTTAAACTCTATCTCAGCCGCTTTGAGATCTTTTTCCAATCTTGCCAAATTCCTTGCTTGCTCTTTCGCTTTTGCCAATTCACCTTGAAGTTTGGAATATTCTCCGGACAGCCTGGCAATCTCCTCGGATTTGGGAGAATAGATAAGGAAATAAAAGCCAACCATCAAAAGTAAGAAGGTAGCTGCGCATATTAATATCCTGTGAACCCTGCTGAGAGCGCCGATTTTTTCAAACGGAATTTTAGGGAGTTCTATTTTTTTCACTTTACCCCCTTTGAGGCTGCCTGTATGCTTACATTTGCCAGATCCGGATTAACTGCCCTGCACTTTACTAAGAATTCTTTAAATTTTAATTTCTTATCAATTTTGACCTGTTTTGAAGACGTTAGATCAACGTTGCTAAAGTACTTTGACTTATCCAAATTTTTCATAAACCGTGCTATTGTCGCATTGTCTACTGCAACCCCCTGTATATTAAGGACTCCCTCTTTATCTTCCATACTCTTCAACCACATCCTGGTACGAACCACACACTGGGTCATGGCATCCATAATTCTAATCGGTCCGGAACGTTCAAGCTCCAGTTTTTGAATAACACCCTTTTTAGTTCTAACTATTGTTAGTTTCTTTTTATATTCTTCTACCTTACGAATTGTCTCCGCATGGGTGGCCAACTCGGCCTTAACAGTTTTAATATCTGTGTTAAGCGTTTTAAGCTCCCCGGACATTGAATCCCAAACAAAGAGCAAAGCGCTCAACACCAGCACAACAAGACCAAGAAATATACTAACCTGCCGTCGAATATTCTCTTTTTTCCTGGCGGTTCTAAATGGTAACAGGTTAATCTTAATCATTTGTCACCCACTCTCCGTAGTGCCAACCCAACAACAATGGCAGCCTGTGGAGCCACCTTTTGTAAGTACTGCGAATCAGTGTGTTTTACCTCTAAGGACAATGCTTTAAAAGAATTAAGTAGTTCCACGTCAACAGATGTCTCAACTTTAAGAAGGTCAATCAGACCTTCAATCTGTGCACATCCTCCACTTACAAATATGCGTTTGATATCTAAGTCAGAATCGGTGGTATAGAAGAAATCAATAGCTCTTTTGATTTCATTACACCAATTGGAACTGATTTTCGTCACGATATCTTGCAGGGCATAAGGAGAAACTTTATCAGAGGGGGTCCCTGTCTTGACCGCCTCAGCCTCGTCAAATGAAAGGCCAAACTCGGACATGATTTCTCTTGTAATCTGTTCACCCCCCAAAGCAACATCACGGGTCAGTGCAGATACATTATTTTTCAAGATGTTGATATTAATCTTATTTGCCCCTATGTCAATGAGTACTATTTCTCCATCCTCATCCCCAAAAAAATAATTGGTTTCAAAAGTATTCTCCAGGACAAAGGCGTCTACGTCGATCACACAAGGAGTCAGACCTGCCCTGTTAAGTATCTCGAGATAAGTATCGACAACCTCTTTTTTTGCTGCGACGAGCATAACCTTCATCTGATTCGGATTCTGTTCACTATCCCCTAAGATATGAAAATCTATATTCATATCTTGTACATCAAAAGGGATGTACTGCTCTGCCTCAAATTGAATTCTTTCACTCAATTCTTCGTCGGACATCTTAGAAAGGGTAATCTTTTTTATAATTACCGAATACCCCGCAATGGAAACCGCCACATTTTTTTCTTTAATCTTCGATTCTGATATGAGATCCTTTATGGTTTCGACAATTACATCGGGTTCTTTAATAATTCCTTCCGCAATAGTATCTATTGGCAAAGGTTTCATGCCAAAATGTTTTAAAACCAAACCATTAGAGCCTTGTCGGATGTCGGCTACTTTAATAAACCTGGATCCAATATCCAGACCTATCATGTGGTCCTTTTTGGCAAAAAGCATAATTAATCCTCGCTCCCAAAGACCTTGTCTTTTTCGCTTAAATTATATCCCAATGCTAATATGATCTTTCGTTTGGTTTCCATCCGGCAGGGCATTCCTTTTTCAAGCCTGTCAATAGTTATGGGTGAGACTCCTGCTTTTCTGGCGAGCTCTGCTTTGCTCATTAAAAAAGACTCTCTAATTTGCTGTACATTGTTCCCCATATTATCGACTCCTACGCTTAAAAACCTTGAGTAAAAAATACATCTCCCCTATATATAGTTCCCTATTTCCCTGAAAAAAAAGAAAAAATTCTATAATATTTTTATTAACAGACACCCTCAGACTGTCACTGTCAAGTATATTACCATAAGTTATTTTAAATTATTATAAATTTTATGCTAATTGTATACTGACGACTTATTTTATCCCATATATAGTACAAACAATTTAAACTGTCTGAGTCTTAACTAACTATCTATATCGGTTAGCATCAACAAAACATAAATTGTTTTTTAAAAAAACTGTTCACGGAGTGGGACCTTTGAAAAGTGTGACATTTTTTCAAAGGTCTCAGAGTGGGGTTTTCTTGGAACAAGGCCGAAGATACGGAATCGAAAAGAAAAATTCTACCCGATGCAGGCTTCAACTATACACCATATACAACCCTGTTTTTTGTCTTGACAATGGGGAGTACTTCACTCTCACATAACATATTGAAACAACATTTATTTATGTAAATTTTCAGATTCTCACGCAAAGGCGCCAAGCTCGCAAAGAAAAAAATAAAACTTAGCGTCTTTGCGCCTTTGCGTGAGGCAATATTTTTAAAATAGTGTTATTCTCGAAATTTATGCTCGACTTTGACGTTGCCGTG
>DAOVGD010000115.1 GCA_030672555.1 Desulfobacterales bacterium | reverse complement strand
GAGGCTATTGAAAACAAGGTCGACATAATCATGCTCGATAACATGACGCACGACAAAGTTAGCGAGGCTGTATCTCTCATCAATGGAAGGGCATTAGTGGAAGTGTCCGGTGGTGTTAACCTTGAAAATATTCTCGACCTTGCAAAGACCGGGGTCGACATAATCTCTGTGGGGGCCCTCACCCATTCGGCACGGGCAGTGGATATGAGTATGCTTATTACCCCATAGTGTCCGTCCAGCAATGACATCGCATTTCTAAACCTCCGATTATGTCAAAAGGTCCCTACAAAAAGATGCTTATTGTGCCTGAAAAGGGGATCAAGTCACCTCAAGTTCCAAAGCTACCAACGTGCAAAACAATACCATCTGTTATACGGGATAAGCTCGGATTTGATGTACTCATTAGAGGGTATCAGGATGAAGATTACTCAGGCCTGATGACCGTGTACGACCATTTTGAACCCAAAGGGGTGGCCATGGTCCTTCCCCCGCACGATAAGGGGGTAAGGAGGAAATGGGTAGATGACATCATCAACACATTCTTCAATATTATAGCGCTGTATCAAAACAAAATTATAGGCCATACTGCAATCGATCTCTTCCGTACCAAAGTCTCTCCGGAGTATATGATCTTTATGCATCAGGATTTCAGGAATCGAGGAATAGGAACCCAACTTACGTTGACTGTCAAAAAGATATGCAAGGAACTTGGGTGCAGACAAGAGTGGCTTACTGTTTCATCTCATAACACACGCGCCATCAATGTATTCAAGAGAGTGGGATTCAGATTCAGAGGGCCTATTGGATCAGAACGAGAAATGGTGCTCGACTTAAAACCAAAACGGAAGAGGTAGTAATTGTTCGCCCCCCTCACCCCGGCCCTCTCCCCCCGCTGGGTGGAGAGGGAGTAAAAGCGGACAGATAGTTCCCTCTCCCTTGGAGGGTTAGGGTGAGGGGGGTGTGATACGGTTACAAACAATAAAATGAAATCAGTCTTTATACACAGCGATGAGTTCGCAAAATTTAAGGTCAGCAAGGACTGGCCGTGGCTGACCGAAAGGTCAGAAGTCACATACAAGCGGTGCAAGGCTCTGGAACTCCTCGACCGGGAGTGGATAAAAGTTGTTAAGCCAAAGTCTGCCACCACCGAAGACCTTTATACCTATCACACCGAGGAGTATATTGAACTCCTCAAGCAGGCCGATCAGGGCATCTTTGAGGAATCGATGCTTAGGTACGGTCTCGGGACGCTCGAGTGTCCAGTAGCAAAAGGAGTCTTCGCATATCACAGATTGGCTGCAGGAGCCACTCTTGCCGGAACAGACCTCCTCCTTCAGAGCGAAGCAGATATCGCGTTCAGCCCTACCGGAGGCTTTCACCACGCAGGGCCTGATTTTGCCTCTGGGTTCTGTTACATTAACGATGTCAATATAGGCCTTAAAAAGATGCTGAGCCGGGGCAAACGTATACTCTACGTCGACATCGACGCTCACCACGGAGATCTGGTACAAGAAGCATTTTACGATGACCCAAATGTCCTGAAAATATCGTTTCACGAAAGCGGAAAAACTCTGTTCCCCTGGAAGACAGGATTTGAAACAGAAATCGGCAAAGGAAAAGGAAAGGGATATAATATCAACTTCCCTCTGCCGGAAAATACAGGAGATGACGAGTTCCTGTGGGCATTTGAGAGAATACTTCCTCCTGTTGCCGAAGCATTTAAGCCGGATATTATATGTGCTGTTATTGGCGTTGATATCATTTTTTCCGACCCCATGACACATCTTCAGTTGACCAATAATGCCTTTACCAAAGCGGTAAAAATGATCAACCACGCAGCCCCCAAATTACTGGCTCTCGGATCGGGGGGATACGTTCTCGATAATATAGAGCGTTCATGGACCTTAGCATGGGCCGCCATGAATGATCTGGAACCAAAAGAGGAAGACGCGGTAACATTCGGAGGAATGTTTTGGGGTGATGGACTCTCTTCTCTCGTGGATCGGCCCTATTTTCTCCCGGATGATATACGGAAAAAAACAACGAAAGAGGTAAAAAGGATATATCGATATATTAAAAAAACTATCTTCCCTATACTGGGAATTAGGGTATAATATATTGAAATCCGAAATTCGAAGCACGAAATCCGAAACAAATATGAATGACCAAAAATCAAAATCCGAAACAATATGATTTGAAAGAGCGTGCTCTTAATTCATAAGGAATGCGGTACTGAGTATGCTTGAATAATGTTTTGAACATTTGATATTTGGATTTTGGATTTGTTTCGAATTTCGATATTCGAATTTCGAATTTGCGCCTTGACGTTACTCCAAAAACATTTTTTAAACGACTATATCGGCCTGAGCCGACTTAACCCGTTAACCAGTCCCACTGGAGGCTAACATGACAGACAGCAAATTGATCGAATCGATTGCGAAAGAAGGCGAAAAAAAGTATCCTCCATCCAAGGAATTCCAAAAAAAAGCGATTATTAAAAGCTTCAAACAATATCAGAAAATCTACAAACAGTCCATTATTGATCCCGAAGGGTTCTGGGCCGAAAGGGCTAAGGAACTCCACTGGTTTAAAAAATGGAAGCGCGTGCTCGATTATGATTTTACGGAAGCACACGTTAAGTGGTTTGAGGGAGGGAAACTCAATGTTTCCTACAACTGTCTCGATCGTCACCTCGATACATGGAGAAAGAACAAGGCGGCCCTGATCTGGATCGGTGAACAATCGGATGAAAGCAAGGTGTATACATATCAAATGCTTCACGCAGAGGTTTGCAAGTTTGCAAATGTATTAAAGAAGAAAGGGATCAGAAAGGGAGACAGGGTAGCCATATACCTTCCAATGATTCCTGAACTACCTATCGCTATGCTCGCCTGTGCACGCATCGGCGCTATTCACAGCGTTGTTTTTGGAGGATTCAGCGCAGAATCGTTAATTAACAGAATAAAAGATTGCGGCGCCACCATGTTAATCACTGCTGACGGCGGATTCCGTAAAGGGAAGATCGTACCGCTGAAAGAAAGCGCTGATAAGGCGCTAAATGATTGTCCGGAAGTCAAAACGTGCATTGTGGTCCGTCGCACCAATACCAATATAATCATGAAAAAGAACCATGAGTCGTGGTGGCACGAAGAGATGGCCAAACCAGACATTAAACCCTCCTGCAAGCCCGAAGTCGTGGATGCCATTGATCCACTCTTTATACTTTATACCAGTGGTTCTACCGGGAAACCCAAGGGAGTACTCCATTCAACCGGCGGATATCTCCTTTGCGCCTATCAGACCTTTAAATGGATATTTGATGCAAGAGACGAAGACATCTTCTGGTGCACAGCAGACATTGGATGGATCACCGGGCACAGCTACATCGTCTACGGCCCTCTTTCAGCCGGAGCCACCAGTATTATGTTCGAGGGAGTCCCCACCTACCCCGATCCGGGAAAGTTCTGGGAGATTATAGAAAAATTTAGGGTTTCGATTTTTTACACTGCTCCGACCGTTATCCGGGTATTGATCAAATATGGAGAGGAATGGCCCAACCGGTATGACCTAAGCAGTTTGAGACTTCTCGGAAGCGTTGGCGAGGTTATCAACCCTGAAGCATGGCAGTGGTACGACAAAAACATCGGAAAAGGACGATGCCCTATTGTGGATACTTGGTGGCAAACCGAAACCGGCGGGATACTCATCGCTCCGATGCCCGGCGCCGTCCCAACCAAACCTGCCTCAGCCGGCTTTCCCCTTCCCGGGGTAGTTCCACTAATCGTGAAGGATAACGGCAAAAAAGCACGTATTAACGATGGTGGATATCTGGTCATTACCAGGCCGTGGCCTGGTATGATGCAAGGTGTCTATGGAGAACCGGAACGGTTCAAGCATACATACTTCAGTCAATTCCCCGGCATGTACTTTACCGGAGACGGGGCAAAAAAGGACAAGGAGGGGTACTACTGGTTAATGGGACGCGTGGATGATGTTATCAATGTATCCGGCCATCGCCTGGGGACAGCAGAGATTGAAAGCGCCATCGTTGCACATCCGAGTGTGGCTGAAGCAGCTATAGTCGGATATCCCCATGATGTAAAAGGGGAAGGAATATATGCATTTGTAATTCTCAAGAGCGGGGTGGAAAAGTCAGAAAAGCTGAGAAAAGAACTAATTGCTCATGTGAGAAATGAGATCGGCCCTATTGCCACACCCGACAAGATCCAGTTCACGGACACACTACCCAAAACCCGAAGCGGCAAGATCATGCGCCGGATCCTTCGCAAGATTGCGGCAGGCGATGTCTCTGATCTGGGAGACCTGTCCACCCTGGCAGACCGGTCAGGCATGGAGGCCATAATCAAAGAAAGGGAGTAATCAAATTCAAAGCAAATTTTTAGTTGCATCTTCTGTTTTTGTCAAGCTGTCTCCTCGGCCGATTGATGGATGGAACAATTTGTAATAATCAATAGAATAGACAGAGCCCGCTGACTTTTGAAATATCAAGACCAAAAATCTGCCCTCATACTGAAAACTTCTTACGAAATCATCAATTTTACATCCTTTTTGTAATATTGCATTGCAATTTTACAAAATGGGACAGAAGATGGGAACGCCCCATGCGTTCC